>CAUJEQ010000310.1 GCA_963169135.1 Chloroflexota bacterium | reverse complement strand
GCGAGGCAAGCCGGCGGAAGATGCCGCCGACAGGTACCTCGAAGGCGGCGCCGGTGGACTCAACCACCCGTTCGCGCCCGCCGAGCGCGTACTCCACTAGACCTATGGACGTGGCAAACGCGGGCGTCCCGATCAGGTCGGAAAGCCCGGAGTACCCATGGGGGCGGCCCAATCGGGCCGGGATGCCAAGGCGTGACTCGGCGACCTCAGGGAGGCCTCGCAGCTGAGCCGTGCCTCCGGTGAGGACCAGGCCGGCCGCGAGACGGTCGAGGTAGCCGACGCGCTTCAACTCGAGGGCGACCATCTCGAGGATCTCCTCGGTGCGCGCCTGGAGGATTTCGCAGATGTGGCCGAGTGGCACGTGCTTCGTGGACTGGGTGCCGAAGGCCTGGATTTCAACCGTCTCACTCACCATCGCCGGGTCGGCGAACGCGGCACCTACGGTGCACTTCACCTGTTCGGCGCTCTCCCATGGGCAGCGGAGGACGCGAGCAAGGTCGTGCGTGAGGTGCGACCCCGCGATCGGCAGGCAGGCCGTGTGGGCGACTGAGCCCTCGTCGTAGACCGCGATCGATGTGGTGCTCCCGCCGAGGTCGACCAGGGCGACGCCCTGCTGCTTCTCCTGCTCTTCCAGGACACTGGTGGCGGAAGCGATGCATTCGAGGACGATGTCGTCGACCTGGACGCCCGCACCTTCGACGCACTTCGTCAGGTTCTGAATGGCGGAGACCGCGCCGGAGACGATATGGACCTCGGCATCGAGCCTGCCGCCGAACATGCCAACGGGGTCGCTCACCTGGTCGGTGCCTTCGACCCAGTAGCCGCGCGGGACGACGTGGATGACCTGGCGATTGGTGGGGATGGCGACCTGGCCCGCGCTTTCAAGCACGCGGGAGCGGTCATCGGCCGAAATGGGCCGCGTGCGGTCCGGAATGGCGATGATGCCGCGGTTGTTTTGGGAGGAGATGTGGCCGCCGGAGATGCCGACCACCGCGCTGAGGATGCGCATGCCGCAGGCCTGCTCGGCCTTTTCGACGGCGATGCTGATGGCATCGCGGGCGCTCTGGATGTTGTCGATCACGCCCCGGGAGAGCCCGGCCGCCGGCGCAACGCCAACGCCGAGGATGCGCGTGTCGCCGTGCTCGCTGACGTCGCCAACAATGACGGCGACCTTGGTGGATCCGACATCGATTGCTGCTACGGTACTGCGTCGTCGCATGGTGGTTCTCCTCTGAATTTCTACTGCAGCACCGGCCGGTTGCCGTAGCGCAGGTCGATGGTTGTGTAGTTGATGCGCCGGGCCTGGGCTTCGGCGGCAAGGGCCGCCCAGACCGAAAGTTTGTACGAGATGGAACTCGAATCGCCAAAGAGGGCAGTGAGCCCGTTGGTAGTGGTCACCTGGACGCCCTTGCCCTGGATAAAGGCGACCTCGGCGACCGTGGTACCGAGCTGGCGCGGCAGCTTCTCGTAAAGTTCGGCGGCGGCATCAACGGCCTGGTAGTCGACGCGGTCGCCCTGGACGCGGTTGCCGGGCTCTGAGCTGCGAATGACCGGCGAACCATCCGGGGCGGGACCAACGCCAAGGACGACGCCTTCGCGGTCAATGGTGTATTCGACGCCGGACTGCTCCCAGGTGCCCCAGGGGCGGCGCTCCTCGATGGTGATCCGGATGGTGTGGGGCCAGTCGCGCTCGATGCGCACCCCGTAGACGAGGGGCTCCTTGTACAGCTCCTTCTGGGCGGCCGCGAGGTCGGCATCGAACATGCTTTCGCCAAGGATGCCGGTCGCTTCAATGACGGTGCTGGCGGCGATTCGCTGGGTGCCGAGGACCTCGACCTGGCTGATCTTGAAGAACGGCGAGTTCCACACCCAGAACGCCCCATAGCCGAGCAGCGCCAGTGTGCCCACGAGTGAAGAGACCACGAGCAGCCCTTTCGAGGGGCGCCAGGAGAAGGAGGGCCACGAGAAACGCGGACCGCGTGGCCGTCGGGGCGGTGCACCTCCGACGACACCGCGCGAACGGCGCACGATCAGCCGCGGGGCGGAAGCGCCGACAGATCGGCGGTTCCGCTTCACGATGGCGCGCGCACGGTTGTCCTTTGGCGGGCGGTTGCGCTTGATGATCATCGGCGCGACCTCCGCTCGTGGCGTTCGAAAGCGAGCTCGAGGATGCGCGTCAGGAGCGGTGTGTAGCTCAGCCCGGACGCTTCCCAGAGCTTCGGATACATGCTGATGCTGGTGAACCCGGGGATGGTGTTCACCTCGTTGGCGACAACGCGGTCCCCGGACGTCAGGAAGAAATCGACGCGGGCATAGCCCTCGCAACCCATAACGCGGTACATGCGGAGGGCGAGGTCGCGGACATCCTTCGCGACCGATTCGGTAACGGGGGCCGGGATGCGGAGCTCGGTGGCCGAACTGCTCGCGTACTTCGAGTCGTAGTCGTAGAACTCGCGATCCGGGACAATCTCGCCGACCACGCTGGCCTCGGGGTGTTCGTTGCCAAGGACGGAGCACTCGACCTCGCGGCCAATCACGGCCTGTTCTACGACGGCCTTGTCGTCGAAGGCGAAGGCGGCTGCGAACGCCGCGGGGAGATCTTCACGCGAGCGGGCTTTGGTGATGCCCACGGAGGAGCCTCCGTTGGCCGGCTTGACAAAACATGGATATCCAATCGCGGTTTCTATAAGGCCCATCGAATCATTCTGGGCAAGTGTATACTCCCATGATCGGATTACGGAATAGCGTGCGACAGGAATTCCTGCTTCCCGGAACAAAGCTTTCATGAGCGCCTTGTCCATTCCGATGGCACTGGCAGCCACGCCGGCCCCCGCATAGGGCTTTCCGGCGATCTCGAGGAAGCCCTGGAGCGTGCCATCTTCGCCGTTTGTGCCGTGGATCAGCGGGAAGGCGACAGCACAGGAATCGAGAGCCTCAAGCGCTTCGTTTGCGCGGAGGACGGGTATGCCCGGGCCTTCGAATGCGCGGGCGCCGGCGTCGAGCACGGCGCGCGTCTCGCCGGGCGAGAGCCAGGCGCCGGACTTGGCGATGCCGATCGGCACGACTTCCCAGCGCTCGGGGTCGAGGGCGGCAATGACACTACGGGCGCTCACGACACTGACCTCGTGCTCGCCGGAGCGGCCACCAAGCAGGACTGCGACGCGCTGTTTTGCCATCACCACGCCCCCACGAATTCGACTTCGCGTTCGAGCGTGACGCCAAACTGGTCCTTGACGCGGCGCTGGGCCTCGGCGATGAGCCAGGCGACATCGGCGGCGGTGGCGTTCCCTTCGTTCACGAAGAAGTTGCAGTGCTTTTCGGAGATCGCCGCGTCGCCGCGTCGCATCCCGCGCATGCCGACCGCTTCGATGAGCTCCCATGCAGGCGACTCGGGCGGGTTCTTGAAGGTGGAACCTGCATTCCGGCCGCGCGGCTGGGCGGCGAGGCGCTTCTCGTCGTGGGAGGCTGCGCGCGCGAGTAGCTCTCGGGGGTTTCCGGGCACCAGTTCGACCTCGGCCTCCAGGACCGCCTTGCCGGTGAACTGCCCGCGGGTGAAGACACTGCCGCGGTAGACGAGTCCGAGGTCCGCGGCATCGACCCACTGGTCGCCGTCCCCCGGGAGCTGCAGGCGGACGCGCCGCAGGACATCGGCGAGGCAGCCTCCGTAGGCTCCAGCGTTGTAGACGACTGCGCCGCCGAGCGTGCCGGGGATGCCGACCGCCCAGGAGAGCCCATCGAGGCCGAGGCGGCACATCTTCCGAGCGAAAGCCGCGAAGCTGGCCCCGCTCTCAACGCGGACCATCAGTCCCGTAGAGTCGGGCTGCTCGGCGCGGGCGCGGTTGTCGATGACCAGTCCGCGGATGCCCGCATCGGCGACAAGGATGTTGCTACCACTGCCAAGGATGAAGAGCGGAACATCAGCATCGTGGGCCGCATTGGTCGCGATGGCGAGTGAACCGGCCGACCGGACGGTGAGGAAGAGGTCGGCGGGGCCGCCGATACCGAAGGTGGTGTGCCGGGCGAGGTTCTCCCCGCGGCGGAGTTCACCGTGGGAGGCGACGCTGGCGGCAAGCTGGTCGAGAGCGGTCATCGCAGCGCCTCCAGCAGCTTTGGGCCAACTTCGACCACATCGCCTGCGCCGATGGTAAAGACGACATCGCCGGGCCTGGCGAGCTTGGCGGCCTGCCGTGCGGCGTCATCGAAGTCCCTGGCATAGGTCGCGCGGGGGTTGGTGACGACGGCGGCGAGGTCGGCTGCCGAGCGGCCGGCGAGGGGCGCCTCGCGGGCGGCGTAGGTCTCGAGTACGACCAGTTCGTCGAGACCCTGCCAGCAGGTGAGCCAGTCGTCCCAGAGGTAGGCGATGCGCGAGTAGGTGTGGGGCTGGTACACCGCGATGAGCCGGCGCTCCGGGAATGCTTCGCGGGCGGCGGCTATGGTCGCCCGGACCTCGGTCGGGTGGTGGGCGTAGTCGTCCATGACGAGGACGCCGCCAGCCTCGCCAATATTCTCGAAGCGGCGCCTTGCCCCGCGGAAGGAGCCGACGGCGTCGCGAATGGTCTCGAAGGGCACATCGAGGTGGAGCGCCACGGCCACAGCCGCGAGGGCGTTGCGGACGAAGTGGATGCCGGGCACCGGGGCATGGATGGGACCGAGAGGCACGCCGCCACGGGTCACGGTGAAGTCCACGCCACGCTCGGAGAGCGCGACGTCCTTCGCCATCCAGAAGCGGACACCCTCGGTCCCGTAGGTCTCGTGACGGAGAGGGTCGTCGCCGAGCACGTCGCTGACGTAGCGGGCGCCGGGGTCATCGGCACAGGCGAGAATGATGCCGCCGGGCTTCACCTTGCGGCCGAACTCGATGAATGCGTCCCGGTAGGCCTCAGGCGTGCCGTAGTAGTCGAGGTGGTCGGGCTCGACGTTGGTGATGACCGCGATCTCTGGTGTGTATTCGTGGAAGGCCCGCTTGTATTCGTCGGCTTCGACGACGCAGATGTCGCCCTCGCCCCAGGCGGCGTGACCGCCGAGGTCAATGCTTTCGCCACCGAGCAGGTACATCGGCTGGCGCCCTGCCTGGACCAGGACATGGGCGATCAGACTGGAGGTGGTGGTCTTGCCGTGGGCGCCTGCGACGGCCACGACGCGCTTGCCTTCCATGAGGCGGGCCACCATCTCCGCGCGGAGGAGGATGGGTATGCCACGGCTGCGGGCCTCGGCGAGCTCGGGGTTGTCGTCTGACGCGGCCGCGGTGGTGACCACGAGGGCGGTGCCTGCGGGTACGTTCGCGGCCGCGTGGCCGGTGAAGACGCGCGCGCCTGCGCCCGCGACCTTCTCCGTCAGCGTGGACGGGCGGAGGTCGCTCCCACTGACCTCGACTCCTCGGGCGCGCAGGAGCAGGGCGATGGCCGACATATGCATGCCGCCAATCCCGACCAGGTGCACCGGGCCGCGAAGTTCTGTCATCTACGCGCCACCTCCATCACGACCTTCGCGATGGCCGCGGCAGCATCGGGGCGCGCCAGCCCGTGGGCGGCCGCTCGCATCGCTTCGCGGCGGGCATCGTCGTCCAGCAGTTCACCGACCCGGGCGCCGACGTCTTCGATCTCTTCCTCATCGAGAAGGATCGCGACGCCGTTGTCCGCGAGCCAGCGGGCGTTGTTGCGCTGGTGCCCCCCGGCGAACGTGCCGGGAATGAGGATGGATGGAAGAGCGGCGGCGGGGATTTCGCCCAGGACGGACGCACCTGCCCGGAAAACCCCGACATCGGCCGCGAGCATGAGCGCGGGGAAATCGGAGCGGAACGGCGACGGCTGGTAGCGATCGCGGATGTCCGGGGGGAGCGCGACCCGGACATCGATGGCGGCCTCGATGCCGGCTTCGCCCGTAATGTGGAGGACGGTGGCTTTCGGGCAGAGCACCGGAAGGGCATGGAACACCGCGTTATTGATGGCGCGCGCGCCCTGCGAGGCGCCGGCGACGACGACGACTCGCTCGCCAGGCGCGATGCCCAGTTGAGCACGCGCCTCGTCACGCGTGAGCGTGAAGAACATCTTGCGGACCGGGTAGCCGGTGACCACGGTCTTCCTGGCGGGGAGGAACTCGAGGGCGGCATCGGTAGTCGTGGTCATGCGAGTGGCGAGCATGCGTTCGGCCTTCACGGCCCAGCCCGGATAGACATCCGGCAGGTAGACGACCAGCGGCCTGCGCAGGAGGCGGGCAGCCAGGCTGCCGGGGAAGCTACCGTAGCCCCCCGTGCTAAAGATCACATCGGGCTTGAAGCGGCGCAGTTTCCGGATGGCAGTGACGACGCCTGAGCACAGGCTCCAGGCGCTGCGCGCCAGGCCGACGGGCCCGCGCCCGCGAAGGCCCGCGGACGGTACACCTTCGAAGGGGACGCCGGCAGATTCGACGAGTGGACGCTCGCCCCGGTTTTCGGGTCCAAAGAAGCAGACCTCGACGGGCGTGCCGGATGCGGCTCGCACAGCTTCGAGCACGGCAAGGGCGGGGAAGATGTGGCCCCCGGTGCCGCCGCCGGTCAGCGCGAGCCTCATGACTGTTGCTCCCGCTTCTTCTTCACAACGCGGCGCTTTTCGACGGGGTGTGCGTCCATGTAGCCACCGCGGTCGTTTCCGTAGCGGGAAATGCTGATGAGCACGCCCATGGCGAGGAGTACAGCGGCGAGGGCGTTGCTGCCATAGCTCAGGAACGGCAGGGGGACACCAGTCAGCGGGATGACGCGGGTGATGCCACCAATGTTCAGGAGCGCCTGGACCGTGATCCAGGTGGTGATGCCCGTGGCGATGAGCTGGCCGAATTCGTCGCGGGCGCGGCGGGCGACCTGGAAACCGCGGACCATCAGGATCATGTAGAGCAGCAGGATGGGGATGGTCGCGAGAAGACCCATCTCCTCGCCGATGATGGCGAACACGCCATCAGTGTGGCTTTCGGGAATGTAGAAGAACTTGGCGCGGCTGGCTCCGAGGCCAAGCCCGTGGATTCCACCGTTGCCGATGGCGATGAGCGACTGGAGCGTCTGGAAGCCGTTGCCGAGCGGGTCGGTTTCTGCGCTGAAGAAGGCGGAGAGGCGATCCGCCCGGTAGCCAGCCATAGTGGCCAGGACGGCGAGGCTTCCCAGGCCGGTGACCCCCAGGGCGAGCATCTGGAGGAAGGAAGCGCCCGCAACCCAGAACATGGTGACGGTGATCGCGAGGATGATGACGGTCGTCCCCAGGTTGGGCTGGAGCATGATGAGGACGCTGACCGCACCGATGATGATGACGAACGGCATGAGCCCGTGTTCGAGCGAGCGTACGGAATCGCCCTTGGAGGCGAGCCATGCGGCCAGGTAGATGATGACGGCGAGCTTCGCGAACTCAGCCGGTTGGACGGTCAGTTCGCCAACGCCGAGCCAGCGGCGGGCTCCACCGCCTTCGACACCGACGACGAGTACAGCCAGCAGCGCACCGATCGTGAGGACCATGATCGGGACGGCCAGGGGACGGAGGCGGCGATAGTCGGTCCGGGCGAGTGCAATCAGGAGGATGACACCCATCGCGCCCCAGATGGCCTGGCGGATGACGAAGTAGTAGGGGTCGCCGAATTTCGCGAGCGCGATGACGAAGCTCGAGCTGTAGACGGCGACCATGCCAGTGATGGTGAATATCGTTGTGAGCGCGAGGAGGGCGTAGTCCGGCCGTCCCGGCGTCCACCTCCCGGTTCCCTGTGCGGCGGCTATGGCGACACCTCCCGCGTGAAGCCGGGGAGCGCTGCCACCAGGCGGCGGAACGCCTCTCCACGGGCCTCGAAGTTGGGGTAGGCGTCGAAACTGGTACCGGCCGGCGAGAGGAGGACCACATCGCCCGGTTGCAGGGCCATCGCGGCGTCTGCGACGGCGTCGTCCATGGTGGCCACCAGGCGGGCGTCGGCCACAGCGCCCTTCATCGCTTCGTGGAAGAGTGGTCCCGCCTCGCCGAAACAGATGACGGCCCGGCAGCGTTCGCGGGCGAGGTCCTGGAGCTGGTCGAGCGGGAGGTTCTTTTCGCGTCCGCCGAGGAGCAGCACGACCGGCTCGTGGAATGCGCGGAGGCCGGCGATGGTGCGCTCGGGGCTTGTCGCAATGGAGTCGTTCACCCAGATCGCCCCATTGGCACGTCCGACAATCTCGAGGCGATGAGGGACACCCTGGAACGCCCGGACACCGCGGGCCATGGCCTCGGGCGCGAACCCGGCCTCGGCTGCGATAGCGCAGGCCATCACGACGTTCGCGAGGTTGTGGGCGCCGCGGAGGCGGATGTCGGCGGTCTTGACGGCCGGGACAACCCGGGAGCCGCGGCGCAGCACAACCGCGTCATGGTCGAGCCAGGCGCCATCGCCTTCCACCTCGGAAGCCGTGGACGTGCGCACGAGCCGGCCGCGGACCGACGCCATGAGCGCCCGGCTGGTATGGTCGTCAGCGTTGAGGACGGCGACGTCTTCGCGACGCTGGTGGGCGATGATGTTCCGCTTGAGGCCGACGTACTCGTCCCAGCTGAACTGATCGAGGTGGTTCGGCGTGATGTTGGTGACCGCGGCGATTGCGGGCGACCGGTCGGTGTACTGCAGCTGGGTGTGGCTAATTTCGAGGATGACGTTGGTCTCGGGCGTGATCTCGTCGAGACGGCCGAGAAGCGCCTCGCCGATGTTCCCACCAACAATGAACGGCAGCCCGGTCTCGGCGGCGATGGCGCCGACGAGGGCAGTGGTCGTGGACTTGCCACTCGAGCCGGTAATGCCGATGACCCGGCCGGGGCAGAGCTGCAAGAAGAGCCGCATCTGGGAAGTGATCGGGATGCTGAGTTCGCGCGCGCGGCCGAGCGCCGGGTTGTAGCGCAGGACAGACTGCGAGACGGCAACGAGGTCGAACCCGGCGGGGTCGAGGAGATCCTGGCCTGACACCAGGCGGTCAAGGCCTTCGGGGGCGCCAGCGCCGGCCGCAGCGAGCGCAGTATCTGAGCGGGTATCGCTGATGGTCACCCTCGCGCCCTGACCGAGCATCCAGCGCGCAAGGTCGCGGCCCTCGATCCCGAGCGAGTAGACGAGCACGCGTTTGCCACGGACATCGAATGGGGCCGAGAGGAGGGCACCGTTGGTGGCTGTCACTTCTCCGGCACCTCCAACGCGAGTGCGACGCCGGCCATCGCGGCGACGATGGAGATGAGCCAGAAGCGGGTGACAATCTGGGTCTCGGCCCAGCCGATGAGTTCGAGGTGGTGGTGGAATGGCGCTCGCCGGAAGATGCGCTTGCCGCCGCTAATCCGGTAGTAGCCGATCTGGAGGATATTGCTGCCCGCCTCGGCGACGAAAATGATGCCGATGAGGGGGAGCAGCAGCCACTGGCCGGTCATGAGCGCGACGACAGCCAGCGACGAGCCGAGGGCGAGGGCGCCAGTATCGCCCATGAAAACGCGCGCCGGGTGGGCGTTGTACCAGACGAACCCGAGGTTCGCGCCGGCAATGATGAAGGCGAAGGTCGCGACGAATTCCTGGCCCTGGATGAAGCCGATGATCCCGTAGGCGATGAAGGCGATGAGAGTGGTGCCGCCAACGAGGCCGTCGAGACCATCGCTGACCGCGACCGCACTGGTGGTGGCGACGATGACGATCGCGGCCAGAGGGATGTAGAACAGGCCGAGCGCGTAGCTCCCGACGTACGGGATGTTGATCGACTCAACTTCGATGAAGCGGTAAAGGACGATGGCTGCGCCGAGCGCGAAGAGCGACGTGAAGGCGATCTTGAACCGCCAGGAGAGGCCCTTCTGCGAGCGATGCTGGAGCGTGCCCAGGTCGTCGACAAAGCCCGCGGCCATGGTGATGCCGATCATGCCGAGCGGGAGCAAGATCGACTGGTGCTTCCACCAATCGACCGCGACGGCAGTGACAATGAAGGTGGGCAGCCAGATCATGAACCCGCCGAAAGTGGGGGTGCCAGCCTTCTTCTGATGTTCAGGGAGGTGCTCACTGACTTCCTTGCCGATGTTCTTGCGGCGGAGGTAGCGGACGATCGGTTCGCCCAGTGCCAGGGCCAGGAAGAACGTGGCGACGCCGGAGAAGAGCGCGTGAATCACGGGCGGCCCTCCAGCAGGGGTATGGCAAACTCGAAGGCTTCGCCCCGGGACGCCTTCACGAGCACGACGTCGCCATCACGGAGGATGGCGGCGGCTTCGGCGGCGGCTTCATCGCGCGTGTGGAACCAGCGCACGTCGGTGTGACCGGCAGCACGGGCGGCTTCGGCGAGCGGGCGGCAGGTCTCGCCCGAGCAGAACAGGATGTCGCACGACGCGGCGGCGAGTTCGCCCGCCTTCCGGTGTTCCTCGATTTCGTGTTCGCCGAGCTCGGCCATGCGCCCGAGGAAGGCGATCCGGCGACCCGAGAGGCCGCGGAGCATCAGCAGCGCGCCGGCGAGCGATGCGGGGCTTGAGTTGTAGCGGTCGTCGATGATAGTGGCGCCAGAGGCGGCCCTGAGGACGTGGGCCCGGCCTTCGACGTTCGCGTGATAAACGGCGGAGGCGGCACCGCGGAGTGTCCGGCCCAGGGCAATCGCCGCAGCCATGGCCGTCAGCACGGCGGGCACCGTGTGGGCGCCAGGCAAGGGCGCCGTCACGCGCTCGGTGGAGTCGGCGTAGGTGACGTCGAACGAGGTACCCAGCAACCCGTTTTCGGTGACCGGTCCCCGCCGGAGAGTTGCGGACTCGTTCTCGCCGAAGGTCATCACCTGGCACTTCAGCTCGGGCACGACCGCAACGACGCGGGGGTCATCGGCATTCAGGATGGCACAACCGTCTGCCGGGAGATTGCGAGCGAGGTCCAGCTTCTCGCGCTGGATAGCCTCGATGCTGCCCAACTTCGACACGTGGGTAAGGCCGACGTTGAGCACGGCGCCGATCCGGGGTTCGGCGATCTGGCAGAGGTCGCCGATCTCACCGGGGCTGTCCATGGCCATCTCCAGGACGGAGACCTCGTGGTCGCGGCGGAGGCTCAGGAGCGCAAGGGGGAGGCCTTCGCGAGAGTTCAGGTTGCCCGGGCTGCGGTGCGTGTGGAAGCGGTCGGCGAGAGTGGCCGCGGCCATCTCCTTCGCGGTCGTCTTGCCCACCGTCCCGGTGATGCCGACAACCTGAGGGTCGCAGGTCTTGCGCCAGGCGTGGGCAAGCTCGCCGACCGCCCGGGTGGTATCCGGGGCGACCACGATGGTCTTGGCGGGCCAGTCGCCTTCCGGCGGACGCGAGCAGATGGCGGCAACAGCCCCGGCCCGGAGGGCGGCGGCGACATAGAGGTTCCCGTCGGTCTCCTCACCAGGGAAGGCACAGAAGAGGTCGCCGGGCTGGACGAGGCGCGAGTCGGCGGCCCCACCGGTGATGTCGACCGGCAGCCCGGCGAGCACACGGTAACCGCGGCGGGCCATTTCCCCGGCGACGATGGCGGTGGTGAGGTGTTGTCTCATCGCTGGCTCACGTAGGCGCCCTTGTCGGGCCGAATGTTCATGTAGCGCAGTGCGTCGTCGGCCAACGTAGCAAAGACGGGGGCGGCCGCGGCGGTGCCCGTCAGGCCGTCCTTGTTCTCGTCGAGCTTGACCAGGACCAGGATTTCGGGCTCATCCAGGGGAGCGAAGCCGATGAACGAGGCGATCTGGGTGTCGTCGTAGCCGTTGGGGACGGGAACGTTGGCGGTACCGGACTTGCCCCCCGCGGTGTAGAACTTCGGGTTGCCGGGGTGGATGTTCAAGTCCGAATCGACCACCTGGTTGAGCATCCCACGGATGGTGGCGCTGGTCTCGGCCGAGACGGCGCGGCCAACGACTTCGGGGCGCACTTCGCGGCGTGAGCCATCCTGGCCGATGTAGGCCTTCACCAGGTGCGGTCGCATGACATTGCCCCCGTTGATGGCGGCGGCGACGGCGGTCAGCATCTGGACCGGAGTAACGCTGATGGACTGCCCAAAGGACTGGGTGGCCAGGTCGACCGGGGAATAGTCGGGATCGGTGGTCCGGCGGATGATGCCCGTCGCCTCGCCCTGGAGGTCGATCCCCGTGGGCTTGCCGAATCCGAACGCGTCGAGGTAGCGCTGGAAGCCGCCGGGGTCCTTCGCCTCCAGTGCCTGCATCATGAAGATGGCGCCGGTGTTGATGCTGTTCTGGAGTACGCCCGTCATGGTCTGCTCACCGTAGACATTGTCGTCCCAGTTCTTGATGGGTACGTCGTAGATGAGCGCGACTCCACTGTCGTAGTAGGTAGTGTTGGGATTGACAGCACCCGCATCAATCGCCGCGGCCGCCGTGATAATCTTCATGACCGAACCCGGCTCGTACAGGTCGGTGACGGCGCGGTTGCGGAGCAACTCCAGGACCTGCGGGTCATTGAGATCGAGGGTACTGAAGACCAGTCCGGGAGAGGTGGCGAGGGCAAGAATCTCGCCGGTGGCGGGATCCATCATGATGATCGATCCGCCCACGGCGCGGTGGTCCTTGATTGCAGCGGCCAGGCGCTCTTCGGCCATCTGCTGGAGATAGCGGTCAATGGTGAGGACGATGTCTTCGCCGGGCCGGGGCTCAGTGGCGACATAGTGCCCGTAAGGGATGGGCTCGCCGCTCGTATCGCGTTCGTAGATAGCCTTTCCAGGTTGCCCCTGGAGCACCTCGTTGTAGGCCGCCTCGATGCCCGCGAGGCCAGTGTTGTCGGTGCCAATGAAACCAAGCACCGAAGCGGCGACATCGCCTTCCGGGTTCACGCGGCCGGTGTTGGGCAAGGCGATAATGCCCGGGAGCCCCTTGTTGATGATCTCCAGGCCGGTTTCGTAGTCGACCTTCTTTCGAATTGGCACATCGACGAGCTCAGAGGCGGCGACCTCTGCCCGGAGCGCGGCCGAGTCGGCCTTGAGCAGCGTTGCAAGTTCAGCGGATGCCGTCGCCGCGGTATTCGGGTCGCGCCACGAGCGCGAACTCACGTAGATGTCCCAGGTCTCGACGCTGGTGGCGAGGACGCCGCCATTGCGGTCGAGGATGGCACCGCGCCGGGAGTAAATGGTCTGGCTGCCGGAGAGTTCTGCTTTCGCGCGAGCGGCGTAGGTGTCGTGTTCGATAACCTGGAGCTGGACGAGACGTGCACAGATAACGAGGGCAAATGCCCCGAAGAAAAAGGCCGGCAGCCACACACGGCGGGTAGGCCGCGCCTTGGGGTGCGACATCCGAACGCGCCTCCAACCCTGCCCCGAAGGGCGGGCACACTGGGGCCACCCGTCAGGGCAGCCAGCCTACGAGCGGCTTCCACCATGGAGCTGGCGCATCCTGTACAGGGGTGTGCCGGGGGAGATACTCCGCGGGAAGCTTCGCCGGCGCGGGGCCGGGCTCGTTCACTGAAACAAAGATGGGGTTGGCCGCGTGGACCATCCCAATATCCTGGGCGCGCCGCTCGATGCGGTTGAGCGAAGTGAGGCGCGCGACATCGCTCTCGAGAAGCGATATCTCGCCGTTGATTTCAGATTCGCGCTGACGGATCGCCTGGATGTCGAACCCCTGGCTGGTGGCTGCGCTGTTCTGGATGACCGGGAGCATCGCAGTGAGTCCGACGAGTGCCACTGCACCGATGAGCGTCCAATTGATCTGCCCGGCCGGATTCCGAAGTGGAAGCCCCCGCCCGGCCCTGCCGAGGGGATGATTGATGGCTGCCATGTCAGTGGATCCGTTCTGCGGCCCGAAGGACAGCGCTTCGCGAGCGAGGGTTCGCGGCAACCTCGGCCTCGCCTGGCCGGATGCCGCGCCGGGTGAGTTCGCGGAGGGTTGCCACATGGCCACAGCGGCAGACCGGAAGCTCTGGCGGGCAGATGCATCCAGTCGATTCGCGGCGGAAATACTGCTTCACGATGCGGTCTTCGAGAGAGTGGAAACTGATGACGGCCAGGCGGCCGCCGTGCGAGTTTCCAGAGCCGAGCAGGCTGTGGGCGAGCGGGAGGGCCGCGCGAAGGCTGTCGAGTTCGCCATTCACGCGGATCCGGAGCGCCTGGAAGACTTTGGTGGCGGGGTGAATTTGGGTGTGTCTCCTGGCACCCCCCACAGCCTGCTCGACAGATCTGGC
>CAUJEQ010000309.1 GCA_963169135.1 Chloroflexota bacterium | reverse complement strand
CGGCGATGTTTATGTTGACTTTGACTTCCATGCGGCGTTCCAGGCGCACGTGGGTTTCGGGGCCGATCTGACGCTTGCGCTGCACGAGGAGGACGACCCGTCGGCGTTCGGCGTGGCCGTGGTCGATGGGGAGGGGCTGGTCACCGGGTTCGTGGAGAAGCCACCGCGGGGGGAGGCGCCTTCGCGTCTGGTGAACGCGGGGGTGTGGATCTTCGAGCCGGGGCTGGTGGACGAGATCCCGCCGGGGGCCGTGCGGGTGGAGGAGACGCTTTTCCCATCGCTGGTTGCGCGGCGGCGGCGGGTGCTGGGCTACCGGTTCGAGGGCCACTGGGCAGACCTCGGGACGCCGCAACGGTACCTGGGCCTGAACCGGGAGCTGCTCGGCAGGCGCAACGCAATCGCCGGGGACGCTCAGATCGACGCCGGAGCAGTGATTAGGGGATCGGCGGTGGGGGCCGGGTGCCGGGTAGACAAAGGCGCCCGGGTGAACGACTCGATTCTCTGGGAGGGCGTGCAGGTTGGAGCGGGCGCAACGGTCGAGCGGTGCATCCTGGCAGACGGGGTGGTTGTGGGCCCGGGGGCGCGCGCGGAAGGGGTGGTCGCGGGTAAAGGTTCGCACATTGGCACGGGGGCGGTTGCGCCGCCCGGTACGTTGATGGAAGCGGGCGGCAGGTATGATGGGACGCATGGTTGAGAACCCGGTCCACTTTGGCACGGATGGCTGGCGAGCCATCATCGCAGACACTTTCACCTTTGAGAACGTCGAGGCGTGTGCCCAGGCGACCGCGGAGCACTTCGCTGCGACGTACGGAACAGCCCGGCCGGTGGTAGTGGGGTACGACACACGTTTCCTCTCGGACGAGTTCGCACTGACGGTTGCGCGAGTGATGGCAGGCAACGGGTTCCGGGTACAGCTGGCAAACCGGCCGGCCCCGACACCCGCCCTGAGCTACCGGATCATCGAGGCTCAGGCCTGTGGGGGCGTGGTGGTGACCAGTTCGCACAACCCGTACCGGTGGAACGGGATCAAGGTGAAGCCGCACTACGGCGGGAGCGCGAGCCCGGAGTTCGTGGCGGCGATCGAAGAGCGGGTGCCGGCGATCCTGGCGGACCGTTCGAGGCTGAAGATGGCGGCGGCAACCAGCGGCGACATCGAACGGTTCGACCCGGTGCCTGGGTACCTGAAGTCGTTGGCGGGCCAGGTGGATATCCAGCGGATCAAGAACGCGGGGCTGAAGGTGGCCGTGGACCCGATGTACGGCGCGGGCGCGGGGCTGTTCGGGGAGCTGCTGTACGGCGGGAAGACGACGGTGACGGAGATCCACGCCGAGCGGAACCCGGCTTTCCCGGGAATCCGGGCGCCAGAGCCGATCGAGTCGAACCTGGGCGAGTTCATGCTGCTGATGGCGACCGGACGGTACGACATCGGCATTGCGAATGACGGCGACGCCGACCGGCTGGGGGTGGTGGACGAGAAGGGCAACTACGTCGACCAGCTTCGAACGTTCGCGCTGCTGGTGAACTACCTGCTCGGGGAGCGGGGGTTGCGGGGCCCGGTCGTGAAGTCGGTGACGACGACGAACATGGCGAAGCTGCTGGCAGACCACTACGGGGTGGACTGTTTTGAGACGCCGGTGGGGTTTAAGCACATCGGGCCGCTGATGATGGAGAAGGACGCGCTCATCGGCGGGGAAGAGAGCGGGGGGTACGGATTCCGCGGGCACCTGCCGGAACGTGATGGCATCCTGGCGGGGCTCTACCTGCTGGACTATGCGGCGGCGACGGGCAAGCCCGCCTCGGTGTTGCTCGAGCGAGTGTTCGCGATCACGGGTCCGCACTACTATGAGCGACTGGACTTCGACCTGGAGCCGGGTTCGAACGAGCGGGTGAAGGCGGTGCTGGATGCAGCGAACCCGACGGAGATTGCGGGCCGGCCGGTGCTGCGGTCGGACCGGACCGACGGCTGGAGGTTCTTTATCGACGACGGCTGGCTGCTGTTCCGGCTATCGGGGACGGAGCCGCTGTTACGGATTTACACGGAAGTGACCTCGAGCACGCTGGTGAAGCCAGTGCTGGAGGCGGGTAAAGCGATCGCCGGAGTGGCCTGAGCGCCAGTTTGATAGAGTCCGTTCACCGGCGGCGCCTGTCGAGCGTGCCGGGCGCGAGACGGCCTGGTGACACTGGAACACATCGTCGTGGGGCTGGCGCGGATAGCGGGATCGCTGCCGGTGCTCCGGTGGGCATTCGTGGGCGGGATCATCGCGGTGCTGGTGGACTTCAGCGACCTGTTCATGATGAACCTGCTGGATCTTGGGGGCCTCAAGAACTACCAGGTGTTCGACAAATGGGTCGACCAGGTCTACATGCTGACGTTCTTGCTGGTGGCGCTGCGCTGGGAAGGCCCGGCCCGTACGATCGCCATCTGGCTGTATCTCTACCGGCTGCTCGGGTTCGTGGTGTTCGAGGTGGCGGACGCGCGATCATTGCTGCTGCTGTTCCCGAACGTGTTCGAGTTCTGGTTCCTGTTCGTGGCGAGCCTGCCCCACTGGCGGCCGGGGTTCGCCTATACGCGGCGGAACGTGGCTGTTGCGGGCGGGATACTGCTGGTGCTGAAGATGTTCCAGGAGTACGTGTTGCATTACGGGCGGTGGCTGGACAACTTCACGGCTGTGGAGGCGGTCGAGGCTACGTGGGGATGGGTGACAGGGTTATTGGGGTGAAGGCGGGCACACGGGCGGATCGTTTCGCTTCCGTTCGGCCGGATATCGACGTAATCTGGTGTTCTGCGGCTCGCAACGGAGGGGAATCAGGCTTACCGGCCCACCTTCCAGCCTTCAGCCCGCGAGGGAGCCTACGGCCTCGCGCGGGTAGCCACGACCGGATGGCGTGGCGGGCACCGGCCAGCTCCATACAGGGGCAAGCGCCGGGATATGAGTTGGAGACGCAGGAAGGACCTTCGATTATGGCGCGCTTGACTGGCGCACAGATGACGCTGGAGAGCCTCCAGCGCGAAGGCGTGGACACGATCTTCGGGTATCCCGGAGGGGTTGTGCTCCCGCTCTACGACACACTCCCGCAGTACCCGGGGATCCGGCATGTGCTGGTGCGGCACGAGCAGGGCGCGGCACACATGGCCGATGGGTATGCGCGCGCGAGCGGCAGAATGGGCGTTTGTCTTGGCACGAGCGGCCCCGGCGCGACGAACCTGGTGACGGGCATCTGCACATCGTGGATGGACTCAACGCCGGTGTTCGCGCTGACGGGCAACGTGACGCGATCGCTGCTCGGGAAGGACGGCTTCCAGGAAGCGGACATTACGGGGATCACGCACTCGATCACGAAACACAATTACCTGGTGATGCGGCCCGAGGAGATCCCGCTCTCGATAAGGGAAGCGGCGCACATCTGCCAGACGGGGCGGCCGGGGCCGGTGCTGGTCGATATCCCGAAGGACGTGTTCCAGGAGGAGGCGGAGTTCGACTGGACTGAGCAGATCAACCTGCGGGGTTACAAGCCGACAACCGAAGGGCATGCGGGGATGATCCGGAGGGCGGCGGAACTGATAAACCAGGCGACGCGGCCAATTATCATCGCGGGCCACGGAGTCATCTGGGGCGACGCGCACACGGAACTGCTTGAGCTCGCGGAGAAGGCGGACATCCCCGTGATCACGACGTTCCTGGGTATCGGGGCGTTCCCGGAATCGCACGACCTGAGCTACGGGTGGCTTGGGATGCACGGCATGTTCTACGCGAACATGGCGGCGGACCAGGCGGACCTGGTGATCGCCATCGGGATGCGGTTCGACGACCGGGCGATGGGGCGCTTCAAGGACTTCAACCCGGGCGTGAAGATCATCCACATCGACATCGACCCGGCCGAAATTGGCAAGAACTTCCCGGCGGCGGTGCCGATCGTGGGTAACGCGAAGAACGTGCTTCCGCGACTGAGCGACCTGACGAAGGAAGCGGAGCACCAGGACTGGCGGAGCTGGATCGACCAGGTACGGGAGGAACACCCAAGCCTGCACATCCGGGAGAGCCGGCGGATGCTGCCGCAGTACGTGGTCCGGACGCTATACGACGAGACGAACGGCGACGCGACGATCGTGACGGGCGTGGGGCAGCACCAGATGTGGGCCGGTCAGCACTACTTCTATAAGCGGCCGCGGCAACTGGTGACCTCGGGGGGACTCGGGACGATGGGGTTCGAGCTGCCTGCGGCGATCGGCGCGCAGGTTGCGCTTCCCGATGCAGAGACGTGGGCGATCTGCGGAGATGGCGGCTTCCAGATGACGCTGCAGGAGATGGCGGTACTGGTGGATGAGAACCTGCCCGTGAAGATTGCCATCTTCAACAATGGCTACCTCGGGATGATCCGGCAGTGGCAGCACCTGTTCTACGACCGGAACCTCGTGGATGCCGCGATGACCCAGCCGGACTTCTGCAAGCTCGCCGATGCGTACGGGATCCGCGCAATCCGGGTAGAGACGAAGGCGGAGGTGGCGCCGGCAATCCAGGAGGCACGCGCGCACAAGGGCCCAATCCTCCTCGATTTCCAGATTGACCAGGAGGAGAACGTGTGGCCGATGGTGCCCGCGGGAGCGGCCCTTTCCGAGACGATTGAGGCCCCGGCCGAGGAGCTTGCCCGATGAATCCCTCAGCGAATGGTTCACGGGCGCGCCACGCGCAGCACACGGTGGTGGCGATCGTGGAAGACAAGCCGGGCGTGCTCATGCGGGTGGCCAGCCTGTTCCGGCGGCGCGGTTTCAACATCGAGTCGCTGACGGTGGGCTACTCGGAAGCGCCGGGCCTGAGCCGGATGACCATCGTGGTCGACGGGGCGAGCGCGCCGGTCGAGCAGGTGGAGAAGCAGCTGTACAAGCTGATCGACGTGGTGAAGGTGACGGACCTGAGCAACGAAGACATGGTGGCGCGCGAGCTGGCGATGCTGAAGGTGCGCTGCAACAACGTGAATCGGCACGAACTGCTGGACATCGCGAACGTGTTCCGCGCGGACGTGGTGGACATCGCGACGAACTCGATCATCCTCCAGGTGGTTGGTGACGAGGACAAGATCGACGGCCTGGTGAAGATGTGCGAGCCCTACGGCATCCGGGAGCTTTCGCGGACGGGGCGGATCGCGATGGTCCGTGGCGCGAAGACGACCACCGTGCACGAGCCGGAGCCGGAGAAGATCGCGAAGTTCCACGCGACGCAGGGGCGACGGGTGGAAGGGGAGTTGCCGTTCAGCAGCGATTGACGCGAGTTTCGGGCAAGATCGAGGACTCCCTCTCGGCGGCGCCGGCGAGGGAGTTCTTGATCGTGGGGACTGAGGACTCGGTGGGGGCGGCGGCGGGGCGGCGCGGGTGGGAGTGGCTGCGCAGCGCGCCATCCCTGGTGCGCCTCGGATGAGGGCGGCAGATGATTCTTAGAGCGGGTTGGGTTCGCCGGGCTGGTTGTGTTTGGCGCGCTGTTCCGCCTGGAGAGAGCCGATGGTTTCGGCGGAGCGGTTGTAGATCTGGGGGACATCCCAGCCGTTGAGGCCGGCGTAGGTGTCGACCTGGCTGCGGTGGTGGATGTCGTGCTCCATCATCATGAGGAGGATGCGCCACCCGGGGAGGGCGCCATCGGAATCGATCATGGCGACGCGGCGCTCCAGGTAGTCCGCGGGCGTGCCTGCGAGAAGTTCGCGGAACTGGTCGAAGCTCGCCTGGAGTGCGGGCACCCAGCGGTCGCGGGAGCGTATATCGGGCGGGGGCGGACTGATCCAGCCGTTGCCGAGGTAGGCGCTGGCGAAGTAGAGGCGCGAACCGCACATGTGGCCGACAAGCGTGTTGATGCTCCAGGCGTTTTCGCCCTCGCCGGCGGGGGGAGTCCAGCCGTCGGCCTCGGGGGGGAGGGCGGCGACATCGCGCATGGCCCGCCGGTTCACGCCTTCGAAGTAGCGGAGAAAGACATCGATCGATGTGAACACGGTACGCCTCCAGCGATGAGAGCCTAGCAAACCATGGGTCAAGGATGCGAGTTGTCGCCGGGGGGGCCGGGTCATACGCTACGGCCACTCAAACCCCGGCGGAAGCATGCTCAAGGTCGAACTTTCCTATCGCGGGCTGATCGTCGTGGGGCTGGCGATCCTGTCGCTGTGGGCGCTGGTACGCGTGTGGCAAGTCGTGCTGCTAATGCTGACGGCGCTCATCTTCATGGCGGCGCTGTTGCCGTACGTCGAGTGGCTGGTCCGCCACCGGATCAACCGGGTGGTGGCAGTGCTGCTCATCGTGTTGACGGTCCTGGTGGGGATCGGGTCGATGGTGGCGATCGTGGCGCCGGCAATGATTGACGAGTTCCGCGATCTGCGTTCGAACCTGCCCCTCTACGCGGAAGACTTCGAGGAGTTCATGGCGGACTTCGGGTTCAAGACCGACCGCTGGGACCTGCCAGAGCGCGCGGAGGAGATCAACTGGGGGGACCTGATCAGCGGGAGCCAGGCGGTGGACTACGGCCAGCGGGTAGCGTTCGGCGTGTTTTCGGCGTTCACGGTGCTGGTGCTGACAGCGTACTTGCTGGTCGACACGAAGCGCCTGCGGGCATTTTTGTTCCGGTTCGTGCCGGAGGAGCGGGAACCAGACGCAGAGCACTTTCTCAGAGCATTGAGCCGGGTGGTCGGCGGGTACGTGCGTGGTCAGCTGATTACGTCAACCATCATCGGGGTGTACACGCTGGTGGTCTTGCTGGTGGTGGACGTGCCAAACGCGGTGGCGTTCGGAGTGCTGGCGGCTTTCGCGGACATCATCCCGTTGATCGGCGCATTCATCGCAATCGTGCCAGCAGTGGTGGCGGCGTTCCAGGAGTCGCCGGAGCAGGCGCTCATCGTGCTGATCGCGTTGCTGGTGTACCAGCAATTCGAAGACCGGTTCCTGGTGCCTCGCATCTATGGCCAGACGCTCAACCTCCCCGCGATCGTAGTACTGGTTGCGGTGCTGGTGGGCGGGGAGATGCTGGGGGTCACGGGAGTGTTGCTCGCGCTGCCGGCGGCGGCGGCGGGGCGGGTGGTGCTGGACTACTACCTGGACAGGCGGGACAAGACGGGGCGGCTCGATGAGGGAAACGGCGAGAACGAGCTGCTTGCGCCGGACGCGCCGGCGGAGGCATAGGGGATGTTCACAAGCGTACTGATCGCCAACCGGGGCGAGATTGCGGTGCGGATCGCGAAGACGCTACGAAGGATGGGTATCCGGTCGGTGGTGGTCGCGTCGATACCCGACCGCGAGGGATTGGCCGCGCGGTCGGCCGACACGGTGGTACTGATCGAGGGGCAGAGCGCGGCGGAGACGTACCTCGATATGGACGCGGTGATCGCGGCGGCGAAGGCTGAGGGTTGCCAGGCAATTCATCCGGGATACGGGTTCCTGAGCGAGCGAGCGGACTTTGCGGAGCGATGCGCGGCAGAAGGGATCGCGTTCGTGGGGCCGCCCGCGGCAGTGCTGCGGGCGCTGGGGGACAAGGGGGCGGCGCGGCGGCTGGCGGTGGCGAGCGGGGTGCCAGTGGTGCCGGGCTGGGACGGCGAGGACGACGACGGTACGCTGGCGCGCGAGGCAGCGCGGATCGGGTACCCGGTGATGCTGAAAGCACGCGGCGGTGGCGGCGGACGGGGGATGCGCGAGGTGTATGCGCCGGAGGAACTCTCTGAGGCGGCGGAGAGCGCCCGGCGGGAGGCGCTGGCGGCCTTCGGGGACGGTGGGTTGCTCATCGAGAAGCTGGTACGGGATGCGCACCACGTCGAGGTGCAAGTTCTGGGGGACTCGCATGGGAACGTCATCCACCTTGGGGAACGGGACTGCTCGGTGCAGCGGCGGCACCAGAAGCTGATCGAGGAATCGCCGAGCCCGGTGGTGGACGAGGCGCTGCGGGAGCAGCTGACCGGGGCTGCGCTCAGGCTGGCCCGGGCGGCGGGGTACGTGAACGCGGGCACATTCGAGTTCCTGGTCACGGGCAGCGAGCCGCGGGAGTGGTACTTCCTGGAAGCGAACCCGCGGCTGCAGGTGGAGCACCCGGTGACGGAGGCGGTGACGGGGGTGGACCTGGTGGAGCTGCAGCTGCGGGTGGCAGCTGGCGAGGCACTTTCCCTGCGGCAGGAGGATGTCCGGTTCGAAGGGCATGCGATCGAAGCGCGGGTGAACGCCGAGGACCCATGGGACGGGTTCCGGGGGAGCGGTGGGCGCATCCGGGAGTGGCAGCACCGGGGCGAGGCAAGAGTGGATGCGGGGTATGGCCCGGGGGATATACTGCCGGGGAGCTTTGACTCGCTCCTGGCAAAGATCATCGGTTACGGCGGGGACCGTGAGCAGGCTCTCGGCCGGACTATCGGAGAACTCGACCGCTTCGAGATCAGCGGAGTCCCGACTAACCTCAACTTTGCGAAGCGGATCCTGGACCACGCACAGTTCCGGAACGGTGCGGCGACCGTGGACTGGCTGGAACGCGTGCTAGAAGAGCTACTGGCACCGCGCATCCCGGTACCGCACTGGGCTGCCGCGGCGGCTGCCCTGGCCTCGCCAGAGACGTGGTCGCTCCGCCCATGGTCAGCGGTGGGCTGGGTCGGGGCGGGACCAGGAGTGGTCTGGCTCTCGAGCGGTCCGGAAGGGAGCCGGGTGGAGGTCTGTGCGACCGGGCGAGGGTTGGAGGTGACCATCGAGGGCGAAGCCGTGGAGCTGGAGCTGGTGGAGTGTGGTGAGGAAGGTACGGTGTGGCGCTTCAGGGACGGGGAACGCATCCGCGCCCGGATCTCGCGGCGGGTCGAGCCTCCGAGCGTAGAGCTCTTCGACGACGCCGGGGTGCGCCTCGCGCGCGTGGAGGTGAGCCGACCGGCCGCACTGCCTCGCAAGGCGCACACGGCTGAAGAGGGCGTCGTGGCGGTCACTGCCCCGCTGTCGGGCACGGTGGCGGCTGTGCAGGTGGCGGTCGGGGACGCGGTGGCGGTGGGTCAGCTGCTGCTGGTGCTGGAGGCGATGAAGATGGAGCACCGGATCATCGCGCTGGAGGCTGGCGTGGTTCGGGAAGTGCTGGTGGGGGCGGGGGATGTGGTCCGGGACGGGGATGTGCTGGTCGAGGTGGAGTAGTCAGAGCGGGAGGAGACCCGCGCGGACGGCGAGGGCGACAGCTTCGGTGCGGCTGGCGGCGTTGAGCTTTCCGAGGACGGTCCCGACGTGGAACTTCACGGTGTGTTCGCTGATGCCCAGTTGAAGCGCGATTGCCTTGTTGGGGAGGCCCTGGGCGACCAGGCGGAGGACATCAAGCTCGCGGTTGGTGAGGGGCCCCGGCTCCGGGATCGCTTCGGAGACGCCCACCGGGAATCGCGGGAGACGGGCGGCAACGGCGGGGTCGAGGACCACGAGCCCCAGGGCAACGGCGCGGACGGCGGCAGCGATTTCGGCGCCGGTGGATTCCTTGAGGAGGTAGGCGCGGGGGACGACGCCCGTGTCTGAAAGGCCGGCGAACTCAGCTGGGGAGCCCCCGAGGAGGACGGCGGGACCGGCCGGCCAGGTCTCGTCGTTGCTGCCCTCATCGAGGTCGACCACGGTGACGTCAGCGTCATCGTCCGAAGAGCCTTCATCGACCAGGGAAAAGCCCAATTCCGCGCCGAGCATGGCACGGAGGCCGGCGCGCACCGACGGGTACGTGGCCCGGACGGCGACCCGAAGCGGTGCGCGGCCGTTCTGGAGCTGACTCATCACTGCCGTTCGATCGTAGCCGGTTCGCGTGGCGGCCGGGCCCGGGTCAGGCACGTTCGCCGAGAGTGATGGACAGGTCCCTGACTTCGCCGCCGCGGAGTATGCGGGCGGGGGTTGGCTGATCGATGCGTCCGGCGCCGAGGGATGCCTGGAGGTCGTCGGTATCGGTGACACTGTTCCCGGCGAAGGCGACGAGGATGTCGCCGATGAGCAGGCCAGCCTGGTCGGCAGGGCTGCCGGGTTCGACCGAAACGATGAGGAGACCGGACTCCTGGCCATCGAGCAGGGCGGTGAGGGCTTCGGGGAGACGGGCACCCTGGGAACTGATGCCCAGGTACGCGCGGCGGACCTTCCCGGTGGCCAGGATGTCGCCAACGATGCGGGTGAGGGCAACGGCGGGGACGGTGAGGCCGGCGCCGCGCCCCAGGCGGCTGCTGTTGAGTCCGATCACACGGCCCTCGGCATCGATCAGCGGGCCGCCCGAGAAGCCGGGAAAGAACGTGGTATCGGAGCGGAGGTAGCCTTCAACCTCGGTGCCGCGGAAGGTGCGCCAGGCGCCGCCGACTGAGCCAACAACGCCGAACGACGCCATGGGGCCCTCGGCGGTGGGGCGTCCGACAGCGAGGACGATGCTGCCGACGCGCGCGGAACCGGAGGGGGCGAGTTCGGCGGGCGCCAGGCCGGAGCGGGGGACTCTGAGGACGGCCAGATCGGAGCCAGGATCGCGGCCGGCGATCGTTGCGGCTGCGGTTTCGCCCGAGGGAAGGAGGACTTCGATGTTGTCATGGCGTTCGAGGACGTGGTCGGCAGTGATGATGACGCCATCGGCAGACCAGACGATGCCACTCGCAGGGAGCCTGCGGCGGGCATTGACGAGTACGGTCGACGCGGCGGCCTTTTCGACGGCGGCGGCGAGGGCATCGGAGAGTTCGGAGAGGACGGTAGACACTGGCAGCTCCAGGGGCAGGCGCCCGGGTGATGCAGCCATGGTGTCAGGCGGGGCGAGGAAAGGGACCGGCCATGCGGGGAGGGGAGGCGACTGGCCGTTTGGGCAGGTTGCCCGGGATCAGGACCGTGGCGCCGCCAGGGCTTCTCCGACTTTTGCGAGGAGATCTGAAGGCCGGTAGGGCTTCTGGATGAAGCCGGCGAGGCCCTTGCCAACGAAGCGCTCGGTGGCGTCCTGCTCGTTGTAGCCGCTCGTCAGGAGCACGCGGACGGCGGGATCGAGGTGACGAAGCCCGCGGAAGCATTCTTCGCCGTCCATCCGGGGCATCGTCATGTCCATGATCACGAGCACGATGCCAGGAGTCGTGCGGTAGGCCTCGATGGCCTGGGCTCCGTCGGCGGCGAGCATGACGGTGAAGCCGCCCTGCTCGAGCATGCGCCGGGTCACGGTGCGAACCGTCTCGTCGTCGTCGACGACAAGGACCGTCCCGCGCGGGCCGCCTGGCGGCTCGGGGGAGGCGGCAGGGGTTGCCTGCGGGGCGTGGAGCGCTGCCGTGGCCGCGGCGGGGAAGAGGACCGTGTAGGTGGTGCCGCGGCCGGGTTCGGAGTAGAGCTTGATTGCCGCGCGGTGGCCGCGGACGATGCCGAGGACGGCGGCGAGGCCGAGGCCACGGCCGGTGAACTTGGTTGTGAAGAACGGGTCGAAGATGCGCGCCCGGGTCTCTTCGTCCATGCCCTCGCCGGTATCGGCAACCTCGATGTAGACGTAATCGCCTTCTGGGAGGTCGGCGTCGAGGTAGGACTCGGCCAGGTAGGCGCGATCGGCGTATTGCATGCCCGTGGAGATGGAGATGACACCGCTGCGGTCGCCGATGGCGTCGGAGGCGTTGGTGATGAGGTTCATGATGATCTGGCGGACCTGCGTGGCATCAGCTTCGATGGGCGGGAGGTTCGGGGCGAAGTGGTACTTGAGTACGGCACTCTTTGAGACAGAGACCTCGAGGAGGTGGGCCATTTCCTCGACGACCCGGGAGAGATTGAGGAGTTCGATGACGAACTTGCCCTTGCCGGAATAGGCGAGCATCTGGCGGGTCAGGTCGGCGGCGCGCTGGGCGGCAGTTTCGATTGCCTGGACGGTCTGGCGGGCGGGGGACTCGGGCGGGAGTTCGAGGAGTGCAAGGCCGGCGTTGCCGAGGATGGCGACCAGGAGGTTGTTGAAGTCGTGGGCGATGCCGCCGGCGAGGATACCGAGACTTTCGAGCTTCTGGGTCTGTTGCATCTGCTGGTCGAGGCGGCGGCGTTCGGCTTCGGCGGCGTGGCGTTCGGTGACATCGATGACGGAGTTCAGCCAGACACGCTGGCCGGCGAGCGAGACGATGGTGGAGTGGAGTTCGAAGATGAGGACGTTGCCTTCGGCGTTGGTCATCCGGAGTTCGATGTAGGGGGGATCGATGGGCTCGCCGGCCATGCGACGGGCTGCCCGGGCGCGGATGAGGATGCGGTCGTCGGGATTCATACGGGAGCCGATGAAGTCGCGGCGGGTCAGGGTTTCGCGGGGGAAGCCGAGCAGGCGTTCGAGGGCGCTGTTGACCATGAGGACATCGGCGCCGTCCCAGATCCAGATGCCGACGGGGACAGTCTCGACGAGGTTGCGAAAGCGTTCTTCGCTGGCGCGGATTTCCTCTTCTGCGAGGACGGTTTCGTGGACGTCCATGCAGGCGCCGATGAAGCCGAGGAAGGAACCCTCGCTCGAGTAGCGGGGGACGGCGTGCTCGATGATCCAGCGATACTCGCCATCGTGACGGCGGAGGCGGTAGCGCATGGAGTAGGGGGCCCGTGCGGCGAAGCTGGACTCATAGGTGGCCACTGTGGCGTCGAGGTCATGAGGATGGATGACCTGGATCCAGCCGTATCCAGCGTCCTCTTCCATCGGGCGGCCCGTGAAATTGCGCCAGGTTGCGTTGAAGAATTCGATCTGGCGGTCGGCGGTGGCCGTCCAGATGAAAAGGGGCGCGGAGTCGGCGAGGTAGCGGAAGCGGGCCTCGCTTTCGCGGAGCTCATCCTCGGCCCGGCGGCGCTCGGTGACATCGAAGGCCGAGACGAGAGAGGCGGAAACGCCACCGAACGAAATAGCACTTGCGGAAACGGCGAGGTGGCGCAGCTGGCCGTCGTTGCGGGTGATCCTGGCTTCGTAGCGGCTGACGCGCTCTTCGCCCCGGAGGCGGCGCTCGAAGTGCTCTTGCAGGGCGCGGCGATCGCCGGGGTGGATGAGGCCGTCGAGGAACCCGTCCTGGAGGAGCTGGTCGCGGGTGTAACCGGTGAGGCGCTCAAGCTCGGTGTTGACCAGCAACAGGGACTTGCCGCTGGCAACCCAGACCGCGGTCGAAAGACTCTCGAGGACCTCGCGGATGCGGCCCTCGCTTTCGCGAAGGTCCTGCTCGGCGAGCTTGCGTTCGTGGATGTCCTGGATGACGCCCGTGACACTGTGAGAGCCATCGGAGGCTCGCATGCCGGTAACAAGGAACCAGCGATAGGAACCGCCGGGCTGGGCGAGGCGGAACTCTACCGGCTCGCCGGAGGCGAGGATCTCGGGGGAAATCTGGCGCATGTGAGTGGAATCTTCCGGATGGACAATTGCCAGGAATGCGCTGACGGTGACGGGCAGAGCGGCGGCATCGAGGCCACTGATTGCGGCAGCCTCGCCGGACCACTCGATGCGGTCGGCCTCTATGTTCCATGTCCAGACGCCCATGCGGGCGGCGCGGATGGCAAGCTGAAGGCGCTCTTCGCTGAGCCGGAGCGCGAGCTCGGCGGCCCTGTGTTCGCCAATATCGCGGGCGACAGAACCGACTGCGGTGACGTTGCCCGCGGCATCACGAATCGGGAAGTACGAGGACGAAGTCGCGAGGACGCTGCCGTCTTTGCGGAGCCAGGTCCGTTCGATGCCCTCAATACTCTGCCCGAGGTCGATGACGGCGTGACGGATCTCGAGGCGCACATCCTGTTCGGCGGGCCCAAAGAACATGGACGTGGTCATCCCGAGCGCCTCCCGGGCAGAGTACCCAAAGAGCTTTTCGGCGCCGCGGTTCCACACGGTGATCCGGCCGTCGAGGCCGGTGACGACCATGGCGTCATGGGAGAATTCGACGATTGCGCCCAGGCGTGCATTGGCGGCTTCCGCGGCCTTACGGGAGCGGATATCGGTCAGACTCCCGCGGAGAAGCCGGCGGGAGGGCGACGGCATCGTGACCAGGCGGACCTCACAGAGGATTTCTTCGCCCGTGGCGGAGCGACAGACCCACTCGAAGGTAGGGGCTTCGCCATGGAGAGCGCGTTCAATGACCTCCCGGGCGGCTTCCGCCGAAGAGCGGCCGTCGGGCTGAAACTCCGGGCTCACATCGGAGACGCCGAGTTCGAGGAGTTGTTCGCGGGTGCAGGCAAAGAGGTGGCAGGCGTTCGGGTTAGCGTCCTCGAAACGCCCGGTGTCCGCATCAAGGACTACGATCGCGTCGGGAGCATTTTCGAAGAGCGTCTGGTAACGGGCTTCGGACTCGGTGCGGGCGGCCTCCGCAGCGTCTATCGGGGTGACGTCGTGGACTACGATGAGGCGGGCAGGACGGCCTTCGAAAGTGATGCCTTCGCCCGAGATGTCCACGGAAAGCAAGCGCCCATCGCTGGTGACGTGCCGCCAGCGAGAGCGGTCGATCCCGGTTGCGGGAAGGGTTGCAAGATGCGCGTGGAACTCCTCCATGGCGTCGGGCGGGCGGATGTCGTCGAGCGAGAGCGCAAGGAACTCATCGCGAGTGTAGCCGTAGAGGTCGAGGGCGGCCTGGTTGACTTCGAGGAAGCGGAGCGCTTGGGGATCGAAGGCCCACATAGGCCAGGGACTGGCAGCAAACAGCAGGCTCGCCTCGCGCCACGGCAATTGGATTCCGGCCTGCTGTCCGTCCACGAGCGGGTCCCCCGCGGCAGTTGCCGCAGTGTGATGGCGCCAATACTAACCGGTTCGAGCGAGACAATCTCTCGGGATGGTCCTGATTTACCGGTCTGAAGACGTCGAGCGAGATGAGTCAGGAGGCGGGTTCGCCGGCCGGTGCCGGGCCGGGGGCGCCGAGGGCGTGGGCCGGGGAGTGGGGAAGGGGAACATGGGCGGTGAGCCGCAGGGCGACCAGGAGAGCGAGGACGCCGACGGCGGCGGCGAGGGCGAAGACGATGGCCAGGGAAGCGCCGGGCCAGCCCCCCGCATCGCCTGCTGCGACGATGCCGCCGGCGACCCCGACGCCGGCCGCGGCGGAGAGCGTTTCGTGCAGCTTCATCGATGCGGATGCCTCGCCTTCGCGCCCGGGGGGAGAAGAAGCGAGGAGTTCGAGCGAGAACATGGGGTAGGCGATACCCATGCCGAAGCCACCGACAGTCCAGGCGACGGCGACCCATGCACCCGGGACCTGCTCCAACAGGGCGAGCGGGACCATCGCAATGCCGACGGTGACGAAGGCGACGCCCAAAGCGGCGAGGCGGGGACGTGAGATGCGCCGGATGGCGCGCTCCTGGAGCCAGGATCCGGCAGCCCAGGTGAGGGCGGCTGACGTGAGGGCCAGCCCGGCAACGAACGACGAGTAGCCGCGGTGGGTGGTCAGCAGGTAGGGAATGAAGGCCTCGGCGCCGAAGAAGCACATGTTGAGGAAGCCGTTGCCGGCGATGGCAGCGGGGAGACCGCGGGCGGCCCGGAATGTGCCAGGAGGGAGGAGGCTGCGCAGGGCGGGGATTCCCGCCGCGACGCCGATCACGACCAACGGGGCGCCGAGGAGCAGGTCCCCGGTGGCGACGCCTCCCAGCGCCAGGCCGGCGGAGAGGGCGAGGCGGATGGCCGTGGGGACGCGCGACTGCCTGAGTTCGCCGCCTGGAGGACCCATGCGAAAGAGGGGCGGAAGGGTGAGGGCTGCCATAACGGGGATGAGCGGCACGAAGATCAGGAACGCGCCGCGCCACGAGATGAACTCGGCGATCGCGCCGCCGATGGCGGGGCCGATGAGACCGGGGACAACCCAGGCGGTGGCGAACATCGCCAGCATGCGGGGGCGCAGCTGCTCGGGGTAACCGCGGCCAAGGGCGACGTAGGCGATGGCCGGGAGCGCGCCGGCGCCGAGGCCCTGGATGGACCGGCCGATGACGAGGACCAGCATAGACGGGGCAAGGCCGGCGATGAGAAGGCCGATGCCGAAGAGCGTCATCCCGATGGCGAGTGGGCGCCCGGGGCCATGGCGGTCGGCCTGCTCACCTGCCCAGGTGATACCCACGATGCTCGCCAGCAGGAAGCCGCTGAAGGCCCATCCGTAGAGGGTGAGGCCCCCGAGGTCCTGTTCGGCTCTGGGCATCACGGTGGCAACGGCGAGGGCCTCGAAGGCCACCAGCGTGATGGCCATGAGGAGACCGACGGTCAGGGCGCGGCGGTGGCCGCTAAAGATGGTTTCCGCGCCGGAGTGGGAAGGCATGGAGTCCATTGTCTCCGTTCGGGCGGCGCCCGACGACCTCCATGTGCAGGAGGGTCACCCTCGTTGGCGAAACGGAGTTGAGAGGGCGTCCGCAGAGGGTAGAGGAGACGACCAAACGTTCACATAAACTTACCCGAACGGACGTAGACACGCGGCGTCATAAGTCTATCCTGTGGATCCATCGGGGGAGATGGACACGCGGGAGGACGTCGTGAACATCGAGGTCATCGAGTTCGAGTTGACGTGCGAGGAGCACGGAAAGCACCGGTTGCTGGTGCCGGTCGAGCTGCCCCGCCCCCGGGTATGCGCGCACTGCTTCCTGCCCGCCGAGCGGCGGGAGGTTCGGCGGTTTGTGATGGCTCGCACTGCGCCGGAGAAGATAGGCGGCGAAGCGTTCATCGGATAGCGCGGTCAGCCGGCAGCGAGCGTTCCTTCCTTTGCCCAGTTGAAGTGCATGCGGCCGTGGTCGGCGTTGGCAGCCATGATGCCGCCAACGGTGCCGTCGGCCCACGGGGCACCGGGGATCTTTGAAGCGAGCTGGTCATCGGTGAGCTCGGCGAGGAGCTGGAGGGTTTCGGCACGGGCCGCGAGACCGATGCGGACAAGCTCTTCCAGCGGCCTGGTGCGGTGTTCCTCGGCCCAGGCCTCAGTCCACTTGTGGATGCCGGCCATGACCTCCTCCCGCGGCTGGGGTGAGCCGTCGCGCCGGGTGCGGGCGGGCATACCCGGTTGGCCAGCCAGGTGGCGGCGGAACATGTCGTTCCAGTTTTTTTCGATGAGGGTGGTGTGGATGAAGTGGTCGGCGTAGGACCACGTTTTTTCGGGATCGTGCTCGCTGGCAGTCCGGGGTGCGCGAAGATCGGCCTCGCTCATCCCGGCGAGTGTCTCGATCAGCCATGCGCGGTCGCGGTTAAGCTTGACTTCGATTTCGATGCGGTTCATTTGGCCTTTCGCGGCGGGGGCGCACGGAAAACCGATGCGGCCGGTGAGATGCCGTGATTGTACCCGCCGGAGTGGGCGCTTGTTCTGGAGCAATGCGTGGTCAGGCGAGAGCTTTGACCATGAGGATATGTCCGGCGACTCCAGTGAGGGCGAGAAAGTCCGCGTCCTCGCGGGTCTCGACGACGCGAAAGCCGGAGCGTTCGTAGAGGTGGCGGGCCGGGTTGCTCGTGGTGGTGGTGAGTGACATGGCGCGGGCGCCGGAGGCGCGGGCCTGGCGTTCGGCTTCGGCCATGAGAGCGGCACCGATGCCCTGGTTGCGTCGCATGGCCAGGACGTGGACCTCGGCAATGTGAAAGGCACCGGCCGGGGGCGAAATGTGGACGCGCGCCCGCAGCCGGTCGCGCCGGAGAAACCGAATGATGCCCGGGAAGCCGAAGATGCGAAGGAGGCCCCAGACCAGGCCGGGCGAAACCCTGTCGCCGGCTTCCGCACCGGTCTGCAGGAGGCCCACCACCTCGCCGCCGGCGACGGCGACGGTCGTCCGGCGGATGCCTGCCGGGCCAGCGATGGTGGCGCCCATAAGCCTGCGGAAGCGGCGGGCCTTTCCGGGGTGCCCTCCCACCATGGCCAATTGCTCATCCGAAGGCTCCTCACCGAAGACCCGGGCGAGGGCGGGAGCGTCAGCGGGAGCGGCGGGCCGGAAGGTGATATCCATGGGTGGGCTGGTATTCGGGTGTGATGGCTGAATGATAGATCGCCGGCGGGAGCGGCGGCACCTTGTTGCCACGGGCCGGGCATTTGCGATCACGGGGTGGTTCCGCCAGTATCACGGCGCAACTCACCCCGGGGGGATTCGTCGATGTCTGAAGTGCTGTTCGAAAAGCGAGCGGATGGAGTCGCGCTCATCACACTGAACCGGCCCGACAGCCTGAATGCGATGAGCGACGAACTGGTGGTTCTGCTCGGTGAGCACCTGGAAGAGTGCGAACGCGACCGGGCGGTGCGGTGCGTGGCACTGACCGGGAACGGGCGGGGGTTCTGTGCGGGGGGCGATGTCCGCGGAATGCAATCGCGGAACGACGCTGCGGCGGGAAGCGGGGAAGGTGGGCCACCGAACCCGGTCAGCGTGATCGACCGCCTGACGGCGGGGCTGCGCCGATCGCACGACGCGACGACGCTAAAACTGCACACCATGCCGAAGCCAACGGTTGCGCTGGTGAACGGCGTGGCGGTGGGAGCGGGTCTGAGCCTGTGCCTGGGGGCGGACATCCGGATTGTGTCGGACAAGGCGCGGTTCGGGACGGCGTTCCGGAACGTCGGGCTAAGCGGGGATTTCGGGGGGACATACCTGTTGCCGCGCCTGGTGGGGATGGGGCTGGCTCGGGAGCTGTACTTCACGGCCGAGATCTTCGATGCCGCGAGGGCGCTGGAGATTGGGCTCGTGAACCGTGTGGTGCCCCACGAAGAGTTGCTGAAGGAAGGACTGGAGTTCTGCGCGAAGCTGGCGGCAGGGCCTACGGCGAGCTATGGGCGCATGAAGGAGAACCTGAACTTCGGCGAGACAGCGACACTGGACGCGTTGCTTGACCAGGAGGCGTTGCTGATGCGGATCAGTGGGCTCTCAGTTGACAGCCGCGAGGCGGTGCGGGCGTTCATGGAGAAGCGGGAGCCCCAGTTCGTGGGCGAATAGGGGCCGCCGAGACGCGGAGGACGCCAAGAGCCGAAAACAAGGAGGCGCAGAGGATGTTGAGGGAGTGCCGCACGCGGCGAAACGGAATTCGAGGAGGGAACCGTGGGGCAGCTTGAGGGGAAGGTTGCGGTGATTACCGGTGGGGCGCGGGGGATCGGCGCGGGGATTGCACGGGTGATGGCGCGCGAGGGCGCGCACGTGGCGATCCTGGACCTGGACGGGGAACAGGCAGCGGCGACCGCGAAGGCATTGCCAACGGCGAGCGAGGGGATGGCCTGCGACGTGATCCTGGAACAGCCGCTGGCGGATGCAGTGCGCCGGGTGGTGGAGCGATTCGGGGGGCTCGACATCTTCGTGAACAACGCCGGGGCCGGGCGCGGGCCGCTGGACCTGAACACAACCCGGCCGACGGGCGGCGGGGGACGGGTGGAGGATATGGCGGCGGAAGCGTGGGACGAACAGCTCGCGCAGAACCTGCGAAGCACGTTCCTGGGGACGAAGGTAGCGGTGCCGCATCTGCGCGCCCGGGGCGGAGGTTCGATCGTGAACATCGCGTCGATCGCCGGGCTCGGTGCTTCGCCGACGCTGCCGGCCTACGCGGCGGCAAAGGCGGGCGTGGTTTCGCTGACAAAGAGCACGGCGCTGGAATATGCGCCGCTGAACGTGCGTGTGAACGCCATCTGCCCCGGTTTCCTGTGGACGCGGGCGTGGGAGGGGCTGGCAACCGGAATGAAGATGGCGGTGCCGCAGTACGCGGACAAAGAACCGCGTGAGATCTTCCTCGAAGTGGTGAAGAACGGCGTGCCGTTGCGGCGCGAGCAGACGCCGGAAGACATCGGGGAGCTGGCTACATTCCTTTCGAGCCCGGCGGGGCACAACATCACGGGGCAGGCGATCTCGGTCGATGGCGGGATCACGCTGAAGTAGGCGTGCGCGGACTGGCGTGCGCATGGAAATGGCCCCACCTCGTTGAAGGTGGGGCCATTCGGTTCGGAGCGCCAGCGCCGGGTTCAGCGCGCTTCGGCGACCGGCGCCGGGAGCGGCTTTTCGAGACCCGGGCCACCCTCGGAGAGTTTGGACTCGTCGAACGCCGGGTCCAGGCTCTTCGCGACGGCGACCAGATCATCCTTCGAGACCTCGGGCGAGATGCCACGAGAGTAGGCGTTGACGGCGTAGTACGTGCCCTGGCCATCGGTCCACCAGATGCTGTTCGGAGAGATGTAGCCAGCGGCGGGATCTCCGCCTTCGCCGTAGCGGCTCACCGAGACGTCGATGGTGTCGGCTTCGCGCTCGAGGGTCCAGTTGAGGTTGTACTGGGGCGACCAGCCGTCCGGCTTCGCGCAGCCATCGCCGATTTCGTTGGCGAGCAGCGAGGAGCGGACGATGGAGTAGCCATCGGGGCCCTTCGGGGTGTTGAAGCCGAGGCGGGCAAGGTCCGCGTCGGACAGTTCGCGCTCCTGAATGAGGCACGTCTCGTTGAACGAAGGGTCGAGCGCCTTCGCGATGGCACGGATGGTGTCGAGGGTGAGGCCGTCCTCAACCTTGGCGTAAACGCCGAACTGGAATTTGCCGTTGCTCCAGTTCGCGCCGTACTGGCTGAACGATCCGGGCCAGGTATCCACGTAGTCTTCGGGCATGGCCCAGGCGGAGACGCCAACGTAACCGTAGTCATTGCCGGACCCGTCCTTGGTCCAGTTGGCGTTCATGCTGGCGCCTTCGGTTGGGACGATGCCGGTATCGCAGCCGGCGGCGGGCGGGGTGAAGGTGGCGATGTAGGAATCGGTGAGGGTGTAGCCACCGGGAATCTGGGGTCGCGGATCGCCGATGCCGAGGCTGGCGAGATTTGCCCAGTCGCCCTTTTCGAGCTTCCAGAAGCACTTCATGTTGTCGTCGGAGCCGGTGAGCTGAGCGACGAGGGTGCGCAGGACTTCGGTGGCGCGTGGGTCGCCATCGGGCACCGGCATCGAGGAGCGGGCGAGGTCTTCGGCGGCGTACGGGAGGATCTGGTAGCGATTGACGCTGACGCTGTAGACGTAGCCGTCGGCCCAGAACATCGCGTTGTCGTCGCGGAGGACGCTGGCGACGCGCTCTTCGGACTTGCGCTGGGAGATGTAGGCTTCGATGCCGGTCTCGTCGTGCTTCCAGGAGCTATCAAAGGCGAGTTCGCCGCCGGGCTTCGGGGCACCGTTTTCGTCACACTCGGCATAGACGGAGAGTCCGAGTTGCAGCGGCGAGAAGCCGGTCGACGGCAGGTTCGGTGTGAAGCCGGCCTTCGAGGGATCGATGACGCCGTTGTTGAGAACGGACGCCGGGAGCGGAGCGCGACAGCCGGGGTAGTAGAAGGAGGCATCGGCGGCGCCGCCCTGGCCGGCCATCTTCTCGGGGCTCGGCACGCTGGCGGAGACCGAAGGAGGCTGGACGCCGGTGCCGAAGCGCGGCGCGGTGATGCCGGAATTGCTCGCGCCAGTGCTGCCGGCACCCGGTGTATCGACGGAGGCGACGGTGGTTCCGTCGTCGTTGCCGTCTGTGTCGATGACGGCGCGGGCGACGAGCGCGCCCGAGGCGAAGAAGATAGCAGCGCCCGCTGCCAGGCCGAGCCAGAGCAGGGGTTTGCGCGGGTTGAGTACGAGACTCGCGGACATGCAGACCTCCAGGTTATTAGGTCCCCTCGGGGTTCCTAACGCCGTTGCCGGCGAGAAAGTTCCGGACGAGTATGGCGCTCTTAACCTTAGACCCGATCCTCACGGCGGTGCGGGATCCCGGTCACATTCGGAAGACGCCCCACTCCGTGGGCTCGAACGGAGCATTCAGGGCAGCGGAGATGCCGAGGGCCAGCACTCGGCGGGTATCTAACGGGTCGATGACGCCGTCGTCCCAGAGGCGGGCAGAGCTGAAGTAAGGGGAACCCTCTTCTTCATAGCGTTCGATGGTGGGGGCCTTGAAGCGATCCTGGTCGTCGGGTGAGAGCTGTTCGCCGCGGTCGAGCCGGACCTGGAGGAGGACGGAGGCAGCCTGCTCGCCGCCCATGACGCTGATGCGGGCATTGGGCCACATCCAGAGCTGACGGGGTCCATAGGCACGCCCGCACATTGCGTAGTTGCCGGCGCCGAAGCTGCCGCCGATAACGACGGTGAACTTCGGGACGTTGGCGCAGGCGACAGCGGTGACCATCTTGGCGCCGTCTTTGGCGATGCCGGCGTTTTCGTACTGCCGGCCGACCATGAAGCCGGTGATGTTCTGGAGGAAGACGAGCGGGACCCTGCGCTGAGCGCAGAGCTCGACGAAGTGGGCGCCCTTGAGCGCGGACTCGCTGAAGAGGATGCCGTTGTTGGCGACGATGCCGACGGGGTAGCCCATGATGCGGGCGAAGCCGCAGACGAGCGTGGGGCCGTAGCGGGCCTTGAACTCGTGGAAACGGGAGCCATCGACCAGGCGGGCGATGACCTCGCGGACGTCATAGGACTGGCGGAGGTCGGCGGGGATTACTCCGTAGAGGTCCACCGGATCGTGGACGGGTTGTTCGGGGGTGCTGAGATCCCACGGTTCACTGCGGGTGTGGGGGATGTTTTCGATGATGCTGCGGACGATGCGGAGAGCGTCAGCGTCGTCCTCGGCGAAGTGGTCGGCAACGCCGCTGATGCGGGTGTGCACGTCGGCGCCGCCGAGCTCCTCGGCGGTGGCGACCTCGCCGGTGGCGGCCTTCACGAGGGGCGGGCCCCCGAGGAAGATGGTGCCGGTGCCGCGGACGATGACCGTCTCGTCGCTCATGGCGGGGACGTAGGCGCCGCCGGCGGTGCAGGAGCCCATGACGGCCGCGACCTGGTAGACGCCCTTCGCGCTCATGCGGGCCTGGTTGTAGAAGATGCGGCCGAAGTGCCCCTTATCCGGGAAGACATCGTGCTGGAGCGGGAGGAAGGCGCCGCCGGAATCGACCAGGTAGATGCAGGGGAGGCAGTTCTCTTCCGCGATTTCCTGGGCGCGGAGGTGCTTCTTCACCGTGAGGGGGTAGTAGGTGCCGCCCTTCACGGTCGCGTCGTTGGCGATGACGACGCACTCGCGGCCGTGGACCGTCCCGATGCCGGTGACGATTCCGGCGCTCGGAATGTCGTCTTCGTAGACGCCCTCGGCGGCGAGAGGACTCAGCTCGAGGAACGTGGTGGCAGGGTCGATGAGGCGCTGGATGCGTTCGCGGGCGAGGAGCTTGCCGCGTTCGCGGTGGCGGGCGACGTAGTCATCGCCGCCAGCGCGGGCGACGCGGTCGAGGCGGGCACGAAGCCCGGCGACGAGTTCGAGGTTGCGGGCACGGTTGGCCTTGAAGGTGGGGTCGCGAAGGTCGACGCGGGTAGGGAGCTCGGGCGTGTCGTGCCATTCCATGGGGCGGTAGGGTACAGGAAGGGAGGTGGGAGGAGGGAGGAGGGAGGAGGGAGGAGGGCCCCCGGTCCACTCCCCGCCGGCCGCAGGGCGACTATTCTGGTTGGGGCGCGGGTTCGGTGCTGCCGGGGCGCCAGCGGAAGTAGGCCCAAAGGCCAATGCTGAGACTCGTGTAGAGCACGAAGAGGGCGAGCACGGCCAGCGACTCCGCCTGGCGAAGGGCATCGAAGAATTGGCGGTCGCGGTTGATGACGACGTG
>CAUJEQ010000308.1 GCA_963169135.1 Chloroflexota bacterium | reverse complement strand
AGGATGCTCCAGTTCCGGGGCAAGATGGCCGAAGCGAAACAGTCTGCCACCCGGGCGCGGGAACTCGCGCCTGCGGCCACCCGCCGCGAGCAGCAGCACATTGATTGCATCGCCACCGCCATCGACGGCGATCCCGTCGGCGCGCTGGCGAAGCTGCGCGAGCAGGTGGCCGCGTTTCCCCTCGATGCGTTCGTGCTGTCGCAGGCCTGCGGGGTCTACGGACTCATCGGTTTCAGCGGACGGCTCGAACGGAACGAAGAGCAGCTGGCGCTGCTCGAGCCGATGGCCACCAGGTACGGCGACGACTGGTGGTTTCTCTCGCAGATTGCTTTCGCCTACAACGAACTCTTCCGCCACGAGGAGGCGCGCGGCGCTGTGGAGCGCTCGCTGGCCGGGTATGAGCGGAACGGTCACGCGTCGCACACAGTCGCGCACATCGCCTACGAGACTGGCGACGCGTCCGGCGGGGCGGACTTCATGCGGGACTGGCTCGTCGGCTATGAACCCGCCAACCAGCTCTATGGGCACAACCACTGGCACCTGGCGCTGTTCGAACTGGCGGCCGGCAATATGGACCGTGTACTGAAGCTGTACGACAACGTGATCCGGCCGAGCGTGTCGACATCGGCGGCGCTTGGCACGATCGCTGACGCGGCATCGCTGCTCTGGCGCTGCACGCTCACCGAGCGGCCCGCGGACGATCTGCCGTGGGCCGAGGTGGCGGACTTCGCAGCCCGGGCGTTCCCGCGTTCCGGCATGGTGTGGGCCGATGCCCACTGCATGATCGCCTGGTGCGCAACGAACGACCAGGCGCGTCTGACCACGCTCATCGGCCAGCTGCGCGACCGCTCGGCCGGGGGCAAGGTGTACGCGGGGCCGATGCTACTGACGCTGGCCGAGGGTTACTCAGCGTTTGCCGCAGGGGAGTGGAACCTGGCGGCGAACCTGTTCGAGACAGCCGCGCCGGAGGTCATCCGCCTGGGCGGGAGCCATGCCCAGCGCGATATCTTCGAGGAGACGCTGATCGAAGCGAACCTCCGGGCGGGGCGTCCCGAGCGGGCAAAGCGGCTGTTGGGGGCCCGGCTCGATCGGCGCCCGAACGGGCGGGACCAGCGCTGGCTGGCGCATATCAATGAGCGCTTCGCCGCGGCGACGGTGTAGGACCCTGGCGTGAGCGGAAGTGCGCGGGTTACGGCGATCATCGTCAACTGGCGCGACCCGGACGGGACTCTCCGCGTGATCGACTCACTGGCGTCGCTTGTTCAGGATGGCCTCCGCTTCGTGGTCGTCGACAACGGTTCAAACGATGGCTCGGCGGCTGCGATCGCGGCGCACATCGGCGACCGGGGCATGGAGGACTGCGTCACACTCCTGTTGTCAGCGTCGAACACCGGCTTCTGCGGTGGTGTCAACCGCGCGGTCGAGGTGGCACTCGCGGCAGAGCCGCCGGCCACGCACCTCTGGCTGCTCAACCCGGATAGTTTCCCCACACCCGGCACGCTGCAGGAGATGCTCGCTGTTGCCCAGGAAAGCGGTTGCGCGGTGGTCGCCGCGCGGGTCGATGGGTTCACGGGAGAAGAGGGCTGGCCACTCGCCTACTTCGCGCCCGCGCGCTTCTGGAAGACTCGGCCACGGCCCGGGGCGCGCTGGTGGCCGACGCGGCGCCATCACGGCGCGTGTGTGCTCTTCGAGGCGGAACTTGTCCGGCGGCTGCAGCAGGACGGGGGTTTGATGGACGAGCGTCTCTTCATGTACTGGGATGAGTGGGATACGGCCTTGCGGGTGGCGCGGGCCGGGGGAAAGTTTGTCGTCGCTGCGCGGGCCGAGGTCCCGCATCGGGCGCCCGGTAGGAACGCGATTCCGGGCCTCCGGGAAGCCCGCGCCTATTACGTCGGGCGCAACGGTGTCCTCATCGCCCGCACATGGCTGCCCTGGTGGCACGCAGCTGCGATGTTCCCGCCTCACCTCGCACGGGACATCGGCTGGTTCTGCTTGCTGCACCGGATGCCGCTTCGGGCCTACCTGCGTGGCGTCGTTGACGGGCTTCGGGGGAAGTCGGGTATCTGGGACCGCCACCCGAAGTAGCCGGGTTCGTAAACCGTGAAGATTTCGCCCTGTTATGCGGATGAAATGTCTTCGCACCGGGCTGCAGCACCTCCGTGATGCCGGGCGGTCCACCATGGCCGCTACGCCCCCCAAAGGAGGTATCGCCATGAGTACGACTTCGGACATCCGGCGGCCTGCCGTCGGCGCATCGGTCTGGACTGTGGATGGCACCCAGTTCGGCTATGTGAAGGAGGTGAAAGGGGACTACTTCCGGGTGGACATCCCCTGGGCGCCCGACTACTGGCTGAGTTGCGTCCACATCGCCGAACTGGACGGACCGCGCGCCATCCTTCGCCTGCGGAAGCACGAGATCGACGATCACCGGCTGGAGCAGCCCGGCCTCGATTCGATCGAGGAGAAGGCGAGCCACCTGTTCTCTTCTACGGAGGTAGCGGAGCAACGGGAGCGGATGGAGCGCGAACTCGAAACGCAGAAGGAGCGGATGCGGACTGGCCTGCAGTAGCCCGCACCCCGCTCCAGCCTCTACGGGCGGCCCCTCCCACCGGGGCCGCCCGTTTTTCTGTGTGCCAGCCGTTGACGCTGTGCCGGGCCTCGCTTGGAGCTGTGTGCGCGAGGACGCGACGGTTGTCTGGCTACCACACCCGGGAGGTCAGGCAATGGCACTCACGATCCTCGATATGGGCACGGTCCACAGCCGCTGGCTCGCGGCGGTTGCCGTGCTTGCGCGCGCGGCTGTCGGGCTGGTGTCGTGCGCCCTGCGCCACCCGGGGCGGCCGCTGGCCATTTCCCGGACCACCGGCCGGGTGACATCCCGATGAGCGAGGACGTGCCCGTTGGGCGGCTGGTCTCGGCGATCGTCGCGGTCCTGGCGGCTGCGCTGCTGCTCTCGCTTGGCGGGCTGGTGGTGCTGGGCGTGGTGGGCGGGGACGCCAGCATCAGCACGACGCTGACACACATCATCGAGACGGTGCTGGGTGTGTTCGTGGGGATCGCGGCTGGCAGGCTCGCGGCGGAGGAGTGAGGGGGCAGGCCAGGCCGCCGGTTTACAGACGGTGGCCCGGGTCCGAAGCAAGATGCAGCGCGTTGACCTGCAACCAGTGCCGCTCGATCTGCCCTTCGGCCGGGGCGAAGGGCCGGGTGAGCCCCACACCCAGGATGACCGGGGTCCCAGCTTCAATGGCACGCTGGGCAACGCGGACACGCTCCATCGCGGGGACCCTGAACTCGTCTTCGTAGTAGCGTGCATCGGTAAGGCTCAGATCCAGCCCCTCGCTCGCGAGGACAACGCGCAGGCTTGCCGAATCGCCGGTCGTCCGAACGCTCAACGTACACGACGCAATCGGAAGGTAAGTACCGAGCGATGCCTCCCCCGCCAGGAGCGAGACCGATGCCCGGCGGTTCTGGTGATGTTCAAGGTCTGCCCCAAAGATGTCGTAGAGCGACTCTGCCGCAGTTTCCTCGAGAATGCTCCACAGCCTCGATGGCGAGACATAGCCGACTCGTCGTGCCCTCTCCGGATCGAATAGCGCATCCTCCACCTCTGGCGGCCGCGCACCTGCGGGGTGAGTCCGGCCGAGTTCAACCACCGCTCCTATATCGAACGGCCCGGACGGCGCGAGCAGGCCGGTGTGCAAGCGCTGGCCCGTCACCGGGCGGACATGGCGGTGTTCCCGCTCGGACAAGCCGGCGACGCAGCAAAACCCGTGAGCCATCCGCGTCACGTGGGTCACCAGGATTCGCACTGTGGCACCCTCCGCTCAAAGGTGGCGAACCACCACATCCTTCCAATGTTGCTGCAGATATTCGGCCGCGAGCCTCCGGTGGCACTGTCCCGGTGTGTCTTCGCTACAAAGCAGGGCGATGACGCTCTGTTCATTCGGCGCGCTCAGGATCTGTTCCACGCGGCGTGTCCTAATCAGTTCGAGGTAGGCGTCTTTGTATTCGTCCCAGGAGATGCTCCTGGCCCGGTACGTCTTGAGCATGTCCGCATCTGGCGCGAGTTCGGGCACGTCAACGTAGTCAACCCCGCAAAGGCTTCCCAGGAAGTACTCCAGGTCTCCTTGCTTCGCGAATCCGGCAAGCTGCGAGGACTTGTTCAGCCTGACGTCCCACACCTCGGCCACGCCCGACTCGGCTATGCGCCGGAAGAAGGATTCAGCACTGGTTCGTGTAAAGCCGATAGTGGCGATCTCCACGCATCCTCCAGCATGGGCACCTGAATGGGTAGTTCCGAATCGTTGCGGACCGTACCGTCTGCCAGAATATGCCGTATCCGGCCATCCGGCATCCCGCGCGCTCGTAGGACCCGGGTGATGAGCAGGGACCGGTGGCAGGCAACCGGGTCGGCCTCGGAGCACAGTACCGCGAGACAGTAATGCTCCGATCTCCGTTCCAGTGCGGCTATCCCCGAGAGAAATGACTCCGTTCGGGAGAGGGGGGCGTACAGCACATGGCCGGCCTCGTCGTAACACGCGCGGTCCGCCGGCCGCCCTCCGAGAGAATCGCCCATCCACACGTACCGCAGCCTGCCGGCGCAATGCCGGGCCAGCTGCTCACGGTTGAACTGAGGAGAGTAGCGGGAAAACGGCGCCGACCGCACATCGACAACCACGCCAACGCCGTTGCCCCGCAGCAGCTCCAGAAGTCGGTCTGCGGTGTGGTTGGAGTGGCCAACGGTGTAAAGCGGATACGCCATGAGCGAGCCCCAAGAACTTCTGTTCTATCCTAAACCGGCGGGATCATCCTTGCCACCCTCCCGGAAACATCAGCTCGGGCCGGCAGGCTCGCGGGGGAGGAGTGAGGCGTCAGGCCTACAACTGGAGTGTGATCCTCAGGGCACCTTCCACGGCGCGCATCGATTCGGGTGAGAGAGCACCCCATCTGCGAATCAGCCGTGACTTTGAAAGCACCCGGACGTGCTCAGTGCGCGCAACCGACTCTGATGGGAGCCCGCCATCGCCCTCTGGGATGACCACCTGGCTGGGGAGCAGGCGCGAGCCCCGGCTGCGCGTCAGAGGAACTGCAACGATATGGGTGCGGGTGTCGTTCAGACTGTTGCGGGAGACGATGACGACCGGCCGCGTGCCCGCCTGCTCGGAGCCTTCGACCGGATCGAGCCGCGCGAGGTAGACATCGCCCCGGTTCAC
>CAUJEQ010000307.1 GCA_963169135.1 Chloroflexota bacterium | reverse complement strand
GTTGCATGTCGTACCTCCGAATAAGTTCTGCCACGAAGCTTGGGCAGTGCCCGGTTAGCCCTTCAACCCTTCTTCTCTCGGAAAAATTCTCCCATTCGTTATCAGCTCGGCGGCGAGCGCGACGCAGCAGCCAGAGTGGTGCGAGAACCAGCGCGCCGCCGCCCACTGGTCGTGCCTCAGGCCGTGCGGGTCGAAGATCGCGACCTGGACCCGGTGGATGGCCCGGTAAACCGTGCTTTGGGCCAGGTGCAGGCATTCGGCGATCTGCTCCACCGGGCACCCGCAGGCGCGGGCTGCGAGGATGCGCTGCGTGTCCTCGTCGATGTGGGCGACATGCTGCGCCCGGAGGATGGCTTCGAGTTCTTCTGGCGGCACCCGCTCGACCGGCATCCGCGCTCACTCCTTGCGGCACGACCAAGCGTCATGCCGCCGGCTGCAGTGTCTCGCCGCGGCGCGAAGGGAGTCAAGACACGGCGTGTAAACTCAACGATGGGCCCGCCTGGGGCTGGCCGCCTCAAAGTCACCTGCAGCGTTTCGTCACCGGTTGCCGCCGCCGAGCCCGCGGATGAGGGCATCGAGGATGTCGAGCAGGCGGCCAAAGCGGCGGCGCGACGCTAGCCACACTCCGGGAGCGGCTGCCGCTGCGCGAGCGCAGTCTCCCCCGGGACCAACTCCTGGATCAGGGTCCCGGACCAGTACACCGGGTTTTGGACCTCGATCTTGCCGTCTACTCGCCAAACGGCGAGATCGCTGACGTATTGCTCTCCCGAATCCTTCGTCCCGCAGAGGCGAAGGATGAGCCCGGGAAGCGGGTCAGCCCGGAGCTCGCGTGACGACACGACGGCAGGCGCTGTCGATGGAGCAGGGACTCCGGCGAACTCCAGCCGGCGCTCGCACATCGGCCGGCTCACGCCCTGGTACGAGCACAATGCATCGAAGTCTCCCGACCTGGCGATGGCGACGACATCGGCCAGCGCTTGCTCAGCCTCTTCGCGTGTCACGGGCTGTGGGTCAGTTGCATCACCACAGCTGACCCACAACGCCAGGATGAGCGCACCGGCGATCAGACTCAGAGAGCGCTGTCGCACCAACTCCACGCGATGCACGCCGTGTGGCTGAGGGCCAGAGATCCTATTCGGCCCAAGCGTAAGCTGGCTACCAGCCAAACGAAAACGGCGCCCAGGTGACGGCACCCTCTTTGTTCGGCTGGGCCCACCCTCCCTGGTAAATGGCCTGATGTAGATGGTCCCCAGTGTTGGTGCATGAATCTGAGGCGTGGTCGAGTACGGTAGCAATTGTTCGCTGTGACTGGGAAACTCCACCACCGTAGTAGTGGTTCGCCCAGTAGGTGCCAAGGACGTTGGGCAGCGCAGTGACGTGCCAGTAGTGCATCTGCCCGGCATATGCCCCGTTGGGCGTCCAGACGTTGGCGCCCACACCTGGGCAACCGCCCGCCGCAAAGAAACTGACTCCCTCCGCGAGGTTGGGCCCGTTGATGTAGGTCTTGTACTCGACATATGTTCCCTGATAAGCAGGATAGTCGATCGCTCGCCACCATTCTGAAGAAGCTTCGTCATTATGCCAGCAGACGTGGGCCGTCGCCAGATTCCAAAATTCCGGCCTGCCGGACCACTTGGTTAGGTACTGGATTTCGGTGCCAGGGAAATAGCCGGTGTCGTTCTTCCAGTCTGAGCAGCCACACCCGTATATGCCGTTGAGTATCCACACGGGAGAGTAGGGATTGTCGGCTCGGGAGCTTGTCGCAGGTGTAAGGGCGATGACCAGCAGCCCGCCAACGACCAGGCCAATCGCGAGCCCGCGAGAGAACCTTCCAAATAGTCCCAGTGCTTGCCTCATCGAGAATTCTCCGCAATGAATCGATCCACGAGGTCAGTGAGGATTTCCACCGGAAGAGGCCCTGCGTTCACGATCACGTAGTCAGATCCAGCGACAAAGGCCGCCCGGAGCACAGGCTGGAGACGTGACGAGGGCGCTCCGTGCTCGATCAAGACCGGGGTGCCCTTTGCATCGTAGACGGAAAGCTCGGAGGGGCCACCACCAGCAGGGGCGACCGTCTCCGCGTTGCGGCCATCCTTGATCGAGTAGATCTCCATGTTGATTGGCCAAAAGTCCGGCGAGGTGAGCGTGACACCTTCGGCGAAGAGCCGGGCGGTCCCGTCGGCACGCACCACTGCGGTCACCTGGCGCCCGGTAATCTCGAATCCGGTTGGCGGCGAAACCTGGTGCAAGGTCAGGTCGAGTTTCACCACATTGGGGTCGTCGGCGCGGAGTGCGGGGAGCTCTATCTCGCCCTTTGCTTTGTCGGCATGGTTATACCAGTCGTAGGACGGCACAGCCCCAGGGGGAAGCACGGTCAGCCGACCCAACGAGACGCCCTCTGCGACCTCCACAGGAGTCAACGGTCGGCTCTTGATGGGGTCGGGGGAAGTAGGCGTGCCGATCTTCACCTCCCCAATGGGCCGGACTGGAGCTTCATCTGGCCCTCCAGCAAGGGCCAAACCGAGAGCAGCCGCAGCGGTCACGGCGAGCCCAACAGCAGCTCCCGCGATGGCGACTCGTGACGGTCTGTAGGAAACGCGTAGCATCCCCATCCACAGCCTCCTTTTCACCAGTGGTGAGGAGCATGGAAGTCCGAGATCAGCCCCGCAACCCTTCTTCTCTCGGAAAAATTCTCCCATTCGTTATCAGCCCCGCGGCGAAGGCCACGCAGCAGCCAGAGTGGTGCGAGAACCAGCGCGCGGCCGCCCACGGGTCGTGCTTCAGGCCGTGCGGGTCGAAGATCGCGACCTGTACTCGTTCGAGGGCCCGGTAGACCGAACTGCGGGCCAGGTGCAGCTGTTCGGCGATCTCCTCTACGGGGCACCCGCAGGCGCGGGCGGCGAGGATGCGCTGCGTGTCCTCGTCGATGTGGGCGACGTGCTAGGCCCGGAGGATGGCTTCAAGTTCTTCGGACGCTATCCGCTCGACCGGCATCCGCGCTCACTCCTTGCGGTACGACCCGGGCGTCATGCCGCCGGCGGCAGTGTCTTGCCGCGGCGCGAAGGGAGTCAAGACGCGGTGTGTCAACTCATCGATGAGGCCCGCCTGGGGCTGGTCGTGCCGAAGTCACATGACGCGCTTCGTCACCTGCGGTGCCCGAGCGAGCGCGTGAGGGCTTCGAGGAAGTCGAGCACGCGACCGAAGCGCCGGCGGGACGGTGGCGGGGAAGGCGGCCCGGGGTCGAGCCCGGCGCGGACGCGCTGTTCGAGCTCGGCGCGTTCGTAGCTATCGGGTTCGTTCGGACCGGCCATTTGCCGCCTCCGTCGTGGTTCAGCGCTTGAAGAAACCGGCGTTGATGCGTTCGTACTCGAGCTGGTCCGGGGGGAGTTCCCAGACGGAGACAATGGCATCGACCGGGCAGACGTGGCGGCAGGCGTTGCAGTCGATGCAACGGTCGGGGTCGATGTAGTACATGGGGGCGTCGGGAGAGGTGTCGATGCAGTCGACCGGGCAAACGTCGACGCAGGAGCCGTCCTTGACATCGATACAAGCCTTGGTGATGACGTAGGGCATGCGCGGGGACTATACGCCGCATGAAGCGGGCCGGGGAGCCGGGTAAACCGGGCTCCCCGCGATGGGCCTGGTTAGACGACGCCGAACGCCAGCATGGCGTCGGCCACGCGAAGGAAGCCGGCGATGTTCGCGCCGAGGACGTAGTTGCCGGGTGCGCCGTACGCATCGGCGGTCTCGTACACGGTGCGGTGGATATCGCGCATGATCTGGGAGAGGCGGGCCTCGGTGTGTTCGAACGTCCAGTAGTCGCGGCTGGCGTTCTGCTGCATTTCGAGGCCGGAGGTGGCGACGCCGCCGGCGTTGGCGGCCTTCCCGACGCCGAAGGCGACACCCGCTTCGAGGAACGCGCGGATGCCGTCGGGCGTGGTGGGCATGTTGGCGCCTTCGGCGACGGCGAGGCAGCCGTTCTTCACCAGGGTGGCTGCGTCCTTGCCGTTGAGCTCGTTCTGGGTGGCGCTGGGGAAGGCGACCTGGCAGGGGACCTCCCAGATGTTGCCGTTGGGGACGTAGCGGGCGCCCTTCCTGCGTTCGGCGTAGGCGGAGACGCGGGTGCGTTCCACTTCCTTAACTTGCTTGAGGAGCCCGAGGTCGATGCCGGCATCGTCGTAGACGACGCCGTCGGAATCGGAACAGGCGATGACCTTGGCGCCGAGCTGTTCGAGCTTCTGGATGGTGTAGATGGCGACGTTGCCAGAGCCGGAGACGATGCAGGTCTTTCCATCGAGGTCCTGGCCGCGGACTTTGAGCATTTCGGCGGCGAAGAAGACCGAGCCGTAGCCGGTGGCTTCGGTGCGGACGAGGGAGCCGCCCCAGCCGAGACCCTTGCCGGTGATGACGCCGGATTCGTACTGGTTGGTGATGCGCTTGTACATGCCGAAGAGGTAGCCGATTTCGCGGCCGCCCACGCCGATATCGCCGGCGGGGACATCCTGGTACTCGCCGACATGGCGGTGGAGTTCGAGCATGAAGGACTGGCAGAAGCGCATGATCTCGTCTTCGGATTTGCCCTTGGGGTCGAAGTCGGAACCGCCCTTGCCGCCGCCGATGGGGAGGCCGGTGAGGGCGTTCTTGAAGATCTGTTCGAATCCGAGGAACTTGATGATCCCGAGGTAGACCGAGGGGTGGAAGCGGAGGCCGCCCTTGTAGGGCCCGAGGGCGGAGTTGAACTGGATGCGGAAGCCGCGGTTGACGTGGATCTCGCCGCTATCGTCCTGCCAGGGGACGCGGAAGATGACCTGGCGCTCGGGCTCGCAGATGCGCTCGATGATCTTGCGTTCGACGAGCTCGGGGCGCTTGGCGAGGACGGGGCCGAGGGATTCGAGGACTTCGCGGACCGCCTGGTGGAACTCGGCTTCGGCGGGGTTGCGGCGGATCACTTCCTGGAAGACGGCTTCGAGGCGTTCGTCGAGGCTCACCACGACGGGGCACCGCGCCGGGGGAGTTGGGAGTGGTGGGTGCGCATGTGTTACACCTGTGTTTCGGGAAAGTTTTCACAAGAGTAACCACGGGAGCCACCAGCCGCCAGCGGTTTCCGCCTGGCTGCGGCTACGGAAAGTCGCTGCCAGGCACGCTTTCAGGGTCTTTCACGAGTTCGCCCCAGCGCCGGGCGAGCACGTCGAGCGGGGCGGGTGGAGGGGCCCAGGGGATGCCCCGGACGATCACCCCTCGGTTGGGGGCGTGCTCGACCAGGCCTTCGCTTTCGAGGCGGCGGAATGCTTCGCGGACGGGGGTCTGGCTGACGCCCCAGCGGGCGGCAACTTCTTCCTGGCGGAGGTGTTCGCCCTCGCGGATGTTCCCGGACATGATCGCGGACTGGAGGGCCTCGTAGACGAGGTCGGCCTTGGTCTTGCCGGGTTTTCGCAGTGCCATTGGTCCTAGGATAACGGGTTGGCGGGGAAGAGCGGGTGGGTTAACAAGGAGGCGCCGGGGCGCGGAGGGTTTCGGGGGGAGCGCGGATGCGGGTTGGCGCTGCTCCCGACTTGCACGACGGGTCACGGACGAAAGCGCGGGACGGCCGTCGTCGCGAGACGGGTGACCGGTCCTCCTTTTGCGGGAGTAGAATCCGGGCGCTATGGAACTCAACGGAAAAGTGGCACTGATAACGGGGGCGTCGCGCGGGATTGGCGCGGATGTGGCGCTCGAACTGGGGCGGGCAGGCGTGGCGGTGGCGGTCTGCGCGCGGACGACCGAGGTGAAGGACAAACGGCTGCCCGGGACGATCTATTCGGTGGCACAGGCGATACGCGATGCCGGTGGGAAGGCCGAGGGCATCGTGATGGACATGCGCGAGCCGGAGTCGATCGCGGCAGGGGTGGCGAAGACGGTGGAGACGTTCGGGCGGCTGGACATCGTGGTGAACAACGCGGCGATCCTGGTGCCGGGGACGCTGGAGAGCATCCAGCCGCGGCACATCGACCTGATCTGGCAGGTGGACCTGCGCGGGCCGGTCCTGCTGATGCGGGAGGCGGCGCCGCACCTGCGGAAGGTGGGGGGCGGGCACATCATCAACGTGTCGTCGCGGGCGGGAGTGTTCCCGGGGCCGGGGCCCTACCCGGCGGGCCGCCGGGGCGGGGCGTTCTACGGGATGATCAAGGCCGGGCTGGAGCGGCTTTCGCAGGGACTGGCGATGGAGTTGCAGGACGACAAGATTGCCGTGAACGTGCTTTCGCCGCAGGGGCGGATCAAGACACCGGGCAACGTGTTCGCGCAGAACGACCCGGCGAACCCGGATCTGGAGTTCGAGGAAGCGGTTGCGATGGCGAAGGGGACGCGCTGGATTTGCGAGCAGCCGGCGACGTTCACGGGGCACATCCTGTTCGATGAGGACCTCTGCCGGGAGCAAGGACTGCTGTGACAACCACATTTCGTGATTTTCGCCATGGTGTAGGGACAGAGCGGCCAGACGCGAGCATCCTTCATCCATGGACAGCGAACGGGCCACACACGCCCAACTGACCGATCGCCAACGCCAGGTGCTGGAGTTGATTGCGCGCGGCCGGACGAACTTCGAAGTGGCGCAGGAGCTGGGCATCACGCTCGACGGTGCGAAGTGGCATCTGCGGGAAATCATGGCGAAGCTTGGCTGCGACACGCGCGAAGAGGCGGTTGCCATCTGGCGCGGCCGTCCTTCGGCGGCCGAACGGCTGATTCATCGCGCAACGAAGGCGTTCGGGCTCCTCCCCGCGACGGCATGGAAGGTTGGGGGATTGGCAGCGGCCGGTTCGATCATCCTTGCCGCAGCCGTCCTTGCGTCCGCCACCCTGGGCAGCGGGGATGGCCTAACGGACGATGAAGCTGGCGCTGCCGGGCAGTCAGCCACGGGGACGGCATCGCCGCCGGCGGATTCCGCCATCGCGTTCCGCAGTTGCGGCACGACGGCGTTCCGGCGTCCAGCGATCGCCGAGATGGCGGGGGCCTTCCAACTTCCTCGCTTTAGTGGTTCGGACGGCGCCACAAGCGAGCGGCCAACACCGGCCTATTTCTCCTATTACCTCAGCCGCGTGTATCAGGTGTTCCCGCGCGCCGTGAGCGCGAACATCCAGAACGTCGCGCTTAGCGGGGTGCAGCACAACGAGAATGCCCCGGTCCTCATCCCGGCAGCCAACCCCTGTGACTCCACGCTCAGGCAGGACTACACACTCAACTACTACGAGTTCTGGTTCATCGACATGCTTCCGACCGCAGCCCGGCTGGACGGCAGCGTGCTCACGTTCGAAGTCGATGTCCTGCCGGGCTCCATGACAGACATCGTGCTTCCTGACCCTCCGATCCCGATGCCGGAGACGCCAACGAAGAACGGGTTCAATGGTCTGCCGCCTTTTCAGGAACTGAGAGTGGTCGGTCCGAGTGGCGAACTGCTGTATACGAGAGGCGCCGGCGGCACCGCCCAGTACGCCACGGATGGGAGCCTGGCGTTCGCGAGTAATGCATTCGGTGGCTCCCAAATCGAATTCGAAGTCCGGGACCGCGCTCAATCGATTGTGATCTACACACAGCAGGCGGCAGGGCTGGGGCCCGTGACCATACGCGACACCACCGGCGGCTCATGGGCATCTGGCCCGAGAGAGCAGGCTCCCAACACCTGGGCGGAGGTGTTCCGCGGGACGCTTCCAGCAGGAACGTATAGGGCAGACGCCGGGGTGGCGCTGATTGTCCCTGCCGGCACGCCGCTACCGTGAGGCGAGTAGCCGCCGGGGCCAATAGTGGTGGTTCCTATCTACGCGTGAATGCGGCGGCTCAGGTCACGAGCAGGGTGACGGCGAACGTGACCCACAGGGCGGCGAGCACGCTGATGATCGCTGCCTGCGCGACGAGGGCTGCGCGGCGGAACCCGGCCGGCCGTTGGGCGCGGAGTGTGTAGACCGAGAACCCGGCCGCGGCAACGAAGAACGGGGCGACGATCAGGGGGTCGCGGGCCGCAAGCGGCAGGGTGAGGATGATGAGGACGAGGGAGAAGGGGATGAACCAGGTGGCCATGAGGTACTCCCTGCTCGTGCCGAGCCGCCAGGCTTTCGTGGGCCGGGGATGACCGTTGGTTAGTAGGCGTCCTGACGGTCGGAAATCCCGAAGACCCAGGCCACGTCACCGTCGAGTTTCAGAAGGATCCTCCAGTCCCCAGAACGCAGTCGCCAGTCGTTCGAGCCGCTGAGCTTCTTGAGATCGACCTTGCCGGTGTTGCCGAAGTCCCGAAGGGCAAGCATGATCCGGGTTGCCTGCCTGGCGTTCCGGGCAGAGACCTGGACGATCTGTTCAACTCCGGCGTGGTACCAGAGAAGTTCACGCCTCATCCGGCTCGACGGCCGCGCTTCGCCAGGATTGCGTCGAGCACGCGGGAACGTTCACGAATGAACTCCGGCACCGGTTCGTCGGTTTCCGGAGCCGAGTGCAGGATCTTGAGCCACTCCTCGTCGCTGATGGGCTCGATAAGGTCGAGCACCTTTCCGGCGGCGGCGTAGTCCTCGGCCTCGAACAGGCGGTCGTACTCAGCCCGCAGCTCTTCCTGTGTCTTCATGACAGGAGTGTATCACTCCCGGGACGGGCCACGTCAGCTCAGCACGAGCCATGTGGCTGCGGCGGCGATGGCGGCGAGGACGACTGCTTCGAGCACCATGACGGGGCGCGCCCTGGCGGGCAATGGCCGGGTCCGCAGCGCCCAAACCGCCGTCGCGAAGAGCACAAGCGAGAACCCGGCCGCCATCAGGGGCACATTCGTCAGCGAAGACAGCATGACGACGATCGAGATGGCGAAAACGAGCGGCGCGCTCCAGGTTTCCCTCCAGTCTGTGTTAGCCGACACCGCTCAGTTTCTTCTTCTTGCTGGCGACGTAGTCGACGAGGATGTACTCGCCGAGCTTGTCGGGGGTGGTGTAGAAGACGCGGCCCTTGTTGATGCGCGCGACCTGGTTGACGAACTCCTTGAGGTAGTAGTTCCGGTCGAGCATAAAGGTGTTGATGGTGATGCCCTTCTGGGTGCAGCGCTTCACTTCCTTGAGGGTCTCGCGGATGGTGATGGGGCTGGGCGGGTAGGCGAAGTAGCTTCGGCCTTTTTCCAGGTGGGCGGTGGGTTCGCCGTCGGAGATCATGATGATCTGGCGGGTGCCCTGGGTGTGCTTGGCCAGGAGCTTCTGGGCGATCATCAGGGCGTGGTGCATGTTCGTGCCGAGGACCGATTCGTCCCAGCGGACGTAGGGCAGCTCCTCAGCTTTGAGTTCGCGGGCGTAGGCGCTGAAGCCGATGATGTAGAGGCTGTCGCGCTGGTACTGGGATGAGATGAGGTTGTTGAGGGCGAGGGCGACCTTCTTGGCGGCCTGGAAACTGCCGCGGAGGGCCATGGACCAGCTGAGGTCGAGCATGATGACGGTGGAGGTCTGGGTGAGGAGCTCGGTGCGTTCGACCTCGAAGTCGTCGGGCTTGAGGTGGATGGGGGTACCGGGGCCCTCCCGATACATCGAGTTCATGATGGTCTTCTGAATATCGAGGAGGAACGGGTCGCCGAACTCGTACTTCTTCGTAGTGTCGGTGCGTTCGCCGCCTGAGCCGGTATCGCGGATTTCGTGCTTGCCGAAGGAATCGGCCTTGAGCTGGTTGTAGATCTCGATGAGGGCGCGCTGGCCGATCTTGCGGGTGCCGCGGGGAGTGAGCTCCCACTGGTTGCCCTTCTTCCGGATGTAGCCGGCCTCTTCGAGGATTTCGAGGAACTGCTTGAGCTGGTCAAGGGTCTCGCGGGCCTCGGGGCCGAGGAGGTCTTCGAGCTTGTCGGCGTCGATGTCGTCGATCTCGCCGCCGTACTGGGTGCGTTCGAGCTGGCGTTCGAGCTCGTCGATGGACTGCATCTGGTCCATGAGGTTCATGGCGGACTGGAGGTCGATCTCCTCATCGCCGCGGAAGGGGTACTGGTTGCGCAGGTCGCGCATGGGGTAGAGGTACTCGAGGTTCTGGCCGAGCTCGTTGAGGGCTTGCTGGAGCTCGGAGTCGCCCATCTTGTCGCCGAGGAGGTCCTGGAGCTGCTGGCGCATCTCGCCGGGGAGGGAATCGAGGAGTGACTGCATCTGGCCCATCTGGTGCTGCATCTGCTGGATGAGCTCATCGAGGGACTTGGGGGGGTTGTCGCCGAAGAGGTCGCCGTACTGCTGCATGAACTGGTCGAAGTTCGGCTCTTTGCCGGCCATCTTGTCCTGCAGCATCTGGTTGAGGTCGCGGACCATGTCCTTCATGCGCTGCATGTCTTCGGG
>CAUJEQ010000306.1 GCA_963169135.1 Chloroflexota bacterium | reverse complement strand
GCTCGAAGGGGGCGAACACGGCGCGGAGCGCGCGCGCCCGGCGGAACGGGCCTTTCGCGCGGTGGAGCAAGCCAACGCCCTGGCCCAGCTGGACTACGAGACGGAACTCGACTGCGCGGTCCTCGGCGATGCCTGCTACCGCGTGTCGTGGGATGCCGGGGCCGCGGAGGTGCGGGTGACTGCCCCGGACGTGCAGGGCATCTTTGCCTGGCGACAGCCGGATGACCCCACGCGGCTGACCGCGCTCGCCTCCCAGTACCGCCTGCCGCCGGAACCGGGCGCTCCCGAGCGGCCCGAGGACCTGGTGACCGAGTACTGGACCGCGGCCGCCTTCGAGCTCTGGCGGGGAAACGAGCTGGCCGAGCGCCAGCCCAACCCGTATGGCCACATCCCCTTCGTCCTCTTCCCGAACGTGCGCGAACCGAAGCAGGCGTGGGGCGCGAGCGACATCCCGGCGCTCATCGAATCGAGCCGGGAACTGAACCGGGCCTACAGCCAGCTCAGCCAGATCCTGGAACTCTCCGGCAACCCCATCGCGGTGCTCGAAGGGGTCCACGGCTCGCAGGACATCGCGGTCGAACCTGGCGCCGTGTGGGAGGTACCAGAGAGCGCGAAGGCATACCTGCTCGACCTCCTCCAGGGTGGGGGCGTGGCCCTCCACCGGGAGTACATCGACCTGGTCTACCGCACGCTGCACGACCTGGGCGAGTCGCCGCGGACGGCGTTTGGGCACAACCCGCAGGGGCTCAGCGGCGTTGCGCTCAACACCGAGCTCGACCCGATCGCCCGCAAAGTGGCCCGGAAGCAGCGCATCCGCACGGCGGTCTATGAGCGGCGGGCCGAACTGGTGCTGCGGCTGCTCGCGCAGTTCACGGGGCTCGAGATCGAGGGTGTGCGCCCGGTGATGCACTGGGGTCCGATCCTCCCGGTCGACCGTTCGCGGCAGGTGGCAGAGGAGCGGTCGCTGGTGGAGGCGGGCATTCAATCGCGCCGTACGGCCGCGGCCAACCTGGGCAGCGACGACCCGGCGGCCGAGTGGGCGCGCGTGCTGGAGGAGCGGGGAAGCAATTGAGCGGTACCAGGGCCAGGATTCGTCAGCCGGAAGTGTGAGCGCCGAAGCCCCGCGTTCGCTCAGGAGGCGCGGGGGAGCGCTCGCTTCTTCGCGTAGAGTGCCGTGTCGGCCTGGTTCAGCAGATGGTCGGGGGTGCCCGTGCGGCCGAGTGTGGCGAGCCCGAAGGCTGCGCGGATGCGCCCCCGGCCGGCGGCCGCGCCAGCGATGACGAAACTCGCGGATTCCAGCGATTCCCGCATGCGTGCTATGACTGGCCCGGCATCAGCAAGCGAAGCGCCCGGCAGGATGACGGCGAACTCGTCGCCGCCGGTTCGAGCCACGGTGGCGCGCAGTGGGGCGGCGGACAGGAGCGCTTCGGCGGTCTCGCGGAGGGCCATGTCGCCCGCGGCGTGCCCGAAGGTGTCGTTGATGCTCTTGAAATCGTCGAGGTCGACCAGGGCGATCGTGAGCGGCGTGCCTGCGCCCCGGCAGGCGGCGATCTGCGACTGAAGTTCGGAGTTGAAATAGCGGCGGTTGTAGAGGCCGGTCAGCTCATCGTGGATGGCGAGCTCGTGGAAGCGGCGTGCCCACTCCTGGTCGAGCACGGCCTGGCGGTGGCGCGGCACGGCAGCGACGACGACCGCCACTGCAGCGATGACCACATACCAGGCTGCGAAGACGGCAAACAACCACGGTTCCCTGGACACGATTGCAGCCACGAAGACACAGAGCCCAATGAACCACGCACCCAGGCCGGCGATGCGCGCCAGCAGCGTGGCGCGCGCGACTTCAGGATGCCGCGCGATTGGGTCGTTGATGTCCATAACGGCCGATCCCCTCCATTTCGAGTATCGACCAAACGGTGCGGGCCCGTAGATGCGGCCCGGTATCCGGGAACCCACGCAGCCTTGCCAGCGTCTAGTACGATGACGAAGCGCGCCCGACGGAGGTGACCAGGTGATTCAACGAATGGCGGCATGGTGGCTGGCTCTCGCGCTGGTGGCGGTGCTGCTTGGCGCCAGCGCCGGGATCGTGAGCGCGGCGGCAACGCGCACCTGGACCGGCGCCGGGGCCACGGCCAACTGGTCCGATGCAGGGAACTGGGATAGCGGCGTGCCCGTGGCAGGCGACACCCTGGTGTTCCCCACCGGCGCAGCCCGGAAAACGAACACCAACGACCTGGCTGCGGGAACGGCTTTCGACACCGTGCGCTTCACCGGCGGGGGCTACCGGCTCCAGGGCAACGCTTTCGATATCACGGGGGAACTGCGCAACGAGAGCCCATCGAGCGACACGAACGTCGTCGAGAACGTGGTCGGCGGCTCGGGCGGTGTCGCGCAGGTCTCGGGACGGATGGCACTGACGGGGGCGAACACCTTCACCGGCGTGGCGGCGGTCACCGGCGGGACGCTCCTGGTAACGCACGACAGTGGGTTGGGCGCCGACACGGCGGGCGCCACGGTCGCGGCGGGCGCCACGCTCCAGCTCTCCGGGTTCACCGACATCGGGAGCGAGCCTGTGCTGCTCGCCGGGGCGGGCGTTGGCGCATGGGGCGCGCTGCAGTCGCTATCGGGCACGAACTACGCCGCCGGGGTGACGCTCAGCGGCGGGGTGGTGATCGGTGTGGGCCAATCGACGCTGGTGCTGGACGGGCTGGACCAGGCGGCGCCAGGAGCGAGCCTCACGCTCGTGGGCGGCGGCAAGCTCCAGGTCGACGGGATCGGGACGTTTGCCGGGCCGCTGACCGCCGAACACGGCAACCTCACGTGGAACAGCAGCACCCCGGGGACGGCAACGGTGGAGCGCGACGGATGGCTGCGCGGCACGGGTTCGGTCGGGAGCATCGACGTCACGGCCGGGCTGGTGTGGCCGGGCTCGGGGTCGTCGCCGGGCGTGCTGGCGACGACCGGGAACGCGATCTTCAACGGCGGGCGCTTCAAGGTGGACCTGGACGGGACGGCCGCGGGCACGGGCTACGGACAGCTCAGCGTGGACGGGCTGGTCAGCCTGACCAGCAACGCGACCCTGCTGGAGATCGACCTCGGCTTCGTCCCGAGCGT
>CAUJEQ010000305.1 GCA_963169135.1 Chloroflexota bacterium | reverse complement strand
TACGCGGCGCTCGCAATCTCGGCCGGCATGGCGAACCACGTGCTCTGCGTGTTCGCCGATGCACCGCTGCGCGATGGGAGCTCGGCGGGGGCGGCCTATGGCGGCGCGGCGCGTAACCCCCAGCGGCCGCGAGGCATGTCCGGGCTGTATGCGGCGGCCGGCTACTTCGGCGCGAATACGCCATACGCGCTCGCAGCGCGGCGGCACATGGCCGAGTACGGCACAACCCAGGACCAGCTGGGCATCATCGCCGTTGGCCAGCGGGAGTGGGCCACCATGAGTCCGCTCGCTCAGATGCGCAGCCCGATCACGCTGGAGGATTACCACAACTCCCGCTGGATTATCGAACCGCTCCACCTGCTCGATTGTTGCCTGGTCTCGAACGGTGCCGTGGCAGTCGTGGTCAGCAGCGCCGCAGCCGCAAAGGAGATGCCTCAGCCCCCGGTCTACGTCCTCGGCATGGGGCAGGGCCACCCGGGCGACACGGGGCGGACGGGTGCGGAGTGGGAAACGCAGACCGGTGCCCAGCTTGCGGCGAAGACCGCGTATGCCATGGCCGGTATTGGCCCGGCGGATATCGACGTCTGCCAGATCTACGACTGCTACACCTATACCGTGCTGGTCACCCTCGAGGACTACGGGTTCTGCAAGAAGGGCGAAGGCGGGCCGTTCGTGGAGGACGGGAAACTCGGCCCGGGCGGCTCACTCCCGACCAACACGGGGGGCGGCGAGCTCTCCGGCTACTACATGTGGGGCATGACCCCGCTCAGCGAAGGTATCATCCAGGCACGCGGCCAGGGCGGCGAACGCCAGGTTGCCAAACACGACACCGTGCTCGTGACTGGAAACGGGGGCAGCCTGAGCTACCATGCCTGCCTCATCCTGAGCCCGCAGGCGAATTGAGGAGCCAGACCATGACTGAGACCGCCATCCCGAAACCGCTCCCCGAAGCCGACGAAACGTCCGGTCCGTTCTTCGAGGGCGCGATGGAAGGCCGGCTGATGCTGATGCGTTGCAGCGACTGCGGCACCTGGCGTCTGCCCTCTCGCCAGCACTGCGACGCGTGCCTCTCTCCAAACTTCACCTGGGAGCAGGCCAGCGGACGTGGCACGGTGCGCACCTTCGGGATCATGCACCAGCGCTACCACCCGGGCTTTCAGAACCCATACAACGTGACCATCGTGGAGCTCGAAGAGGGCCCCCGCCTCCCTACCAACATGGTCGGGATCGCCGACGAGCAGATCCGCGTCGACATGCCAGTGGTGGTCGAGTTCGAGCCTCATGAAGATGTGGCGCTGCCAAAATTTCGCCCGGCCTGAGCTCAGGCGGGGCATGGTACTTGGCTTATGGCAAGTTTCAGTCTTGACAGTTGACAGATAGTTATCGCAATAAGGAACGGGGGCGCAGGAGGGCACTTGGAACCTCGGACCAGCTTCGCTATTACCCTCTGGGCGACCGATGTCTACGCGGTGGCTGACTTCTTGCAGGCCGTTGCCGGCGCGCAAGTGCGGCAGCGTCACCCCGGGTTTGCGGCACTCTCGGTGGGCGGCATCGACCTCCAGGTGCACGACGACGAGAGCTACCGTGGCCATCCGTGGTACCAGGCACTCGCGAAAGAAGGCGTCGCGCGCGGGATTGGGGCGGAGCTCCGGATTCGCGTGGACGATGTGCACGCGTGCTATCGCGAAGCACTGAAGCGGGGCGCCCAGGCCATCGCCGCCCCATACGAGTTCGAGGGTGCGGTCGAATGCCAGCTGCTCGGCCCTGATGGTTATGTACTATGCCTATGGCAGGTATGGGAGTCTCCAACGCCAGCCTGAAATTTTCATATTTGTAACAAAACTCGGCGCTTCATCTGCTACGATGATTGTGAAAGTACTCACATTCACAGAAGGAGTCGCCGCAACCATGCTTTACGATCCACTTTCGCTCCCCGCCATCGCGCCTCACGGCGACCCGGCCCCAGCAGCCAGGTTCCGTGAGGAGTATTACAACACGCCCAAGGCAAAGGCCCCCAGGCCGGAAACTACCGACCCACGGCTCACCCAGAACTCGCGCGCGCTGCGCGAACAGGTGATCGCTCGGGTCGGCCGCTTCTTCGCCTAGACACCGTACATCGTCCACGCGTCGCGGCCTCCGCTGGTTCCAGTGGAGGCCGTTTCATTACCAGGCCGTCCAGCCGCCATCCACCACGAGTGTGTGGCCGGTGATGTAATCGCTGGCCCGGCTGGCGAGGAAGATCACCGCGCCGACCAGTTCGTGGGGCTGTCCCCAGCGCCCCATCGGCGTGCGGCCGGAGATGAAGCTGTTCCGCTCGGGGTCTTCGAACAGCGGCCGCGTCAGTTCGGTCTCGAAGTAGGTCGGTGCGAGCGCGTTCACCTGCACGCCGTGGAGGGCCCACTCCAGCGCCAGCACTTTCGTTAGCTGTTCGACGCCGCCCTTCGAGCTCGCATAGGCTGCCTGGCCCGGCAGGGCAACGGAACCCATGATGCTCGACACGTTGATGACCTTGCCGTGGCTCTGCTCCTCGAGGTGGCGGCCGGCGGCGCGGGCGCAGAGGAAGTAGCCTTCCAGGTTGGTGGCCAGCACCTGGCGGTACTCCTCCGGAGTGAGCTCCAACACCGGCTTCCGGATGTTGATGCCCGCGTTGTTTACCAGGATGTCAATTGAACCGAGAGCGCTGACTGCCTGGTCCATGAGCTGGTTGCCGTCCGACTCCCTGGTCGTGTCGGCAGCGATCGCCTCCGACCGGCGCCCCAGGCCGCGGATCTCATCGCGAATCGACGCAATCTCAGCGTGTGTCCGGCTGCTCACCACCACGTCGGCCCCGGCTGCCGCCAGCGCGACCGCCATCGTGCGACCGAGCCCGCGACCCGCGCCCGTAACCACGGCTACCCGGCCCTCCAGGCTGAAGAGGCGGGTGCCGAGCAATTCGGGACGTTCCATCCGCGCAGTCTACCGCCCCGTCCGGTGGCACGGTCATTCGTACCGGAGCGCCTCGGCCACAGGCACCCGCGAAGCGCTGCGGGCCGGCAAGAACGTCATGAGCAAGGCCGCGCCCATGGCGATGCCCGAGATCACCGCCAGGTCGACCCATGGCACGGTGAAGTCGATGTTTCTCGCCTCTTCGCCGAAGTCGCCGCTGGTGAAGAGCACCCACGCCAGCGAAAGCCCAAGGGTCAGCCCCAGCAGGATTCCCGACAACGCGATGAACCCGGATTCGAACAGGAAGCTGAGCGCCACCATGCGCCGCTGGTAACCAATCGCCCGCAGCATCCCGATCTGCTGTCGCCGCTCGACAACGGCTCGGGAAGCGATCACGCCCAGTGCTGCAATGCCGACGATGAGGCCAAGGCCCATGAACCCCTGGAACACCAGGAGGAACCCGGTCTGGAGCCGTTGCTGCTCATCGAGGAGGGACTGGAGCGAATCGGCGGAGGCCTGCACCAGCGCTGCTTCGACCGTCCGGGCATATGCATCCTCATCGGTCCCTGGCGTTAGCGACAGGTAGAAGCGCTGCCCGCGTGAGGCAGGAAATGCCTCGAGGAGAGTCGACTTTTGCACCACGATGCCGCTAGCGAAGTCCGGAGAGCCGAGGGCAAAGAACGCATCGGCCGACTCCTTCATCTGGCCGATGACAGTGACGACCTTCGTCGCACCGGTTCCGGGGTCGCGGAGTTCGAGCGTGAAGGGTTCGAAGCCCTCGTCGAGTGGGTTGAGACGCAGGATCTCGTTCGGACCCCCGCCGAAGCCCTGTTGCTCGGCCGTAGTTGAAGCCGGGATCACCGCAAGGGAGGGATCGGCCGCGATCGCGTCCCAGACCGCGCGATCGGTCGCGTAACCGGCCGCGCGGAACTTGATTGTGACTCCATTGGCGGCGAGGAAGGCGGCGTCCGCCCCGAAAATCTTGCTGCGGCTGTACGGCTTGACCTCGCCCCCTTCGGCGTTCTCAAACCCGTCGCGGTTCTCAACTTCGGCCTCGAAGGGGAAGGCCATCCGGAGCTCGCCCGTCGCCGCGATTGGCTGGGTGTCGGCGCCCGCGCTGGCGAGGGCAGCCCGGATGTCATCGACGCGATTGTTCTCGTTCACCCCGATGACGATGTCGAAGCCTCCCCTCGTATCCTCATTGAGGAAGAGAGCCGAGAAGTTCCGGTTGATGGTCGCCATCATGACGAGAGAGAACATGATCAGACCGATCATCGCCATCGTCATGCCCGTCCGGAACCGGGCCGTGAGCGGGTACGCGACTCCGGTCTTGAGGGCCGGGACAATGCGCCCAAATCGCGAACCGAGGCGCGCGATGGCCGGGAGAACGATGTCGGCGTTGTAGACGATGATGAACACGCCGCAGGTAACCATCACCATCCCGCTCAAGAAGAACATTTCGATGTCGCCCTCGAGCTCGCCGAACAGGGGCTTGGTCCAGCTCGAGGGGATGTACCAGAGGGCGAGCAGGGCCGCGCTCGTCGTCGTGAACGAGACCCGTTCGGCAACGCCGAAGTAGTGGAGCGTGACCGCCACCCACAGGAACAGCAGCGAGACGCCCAGTAAGAAGAAGAACGCGGAGTCGCGATCGAGTCCGCCATAGGTCAGGGCCACCCCTGCGGCGCCAAAGGCTACGGAGACACCCGCGGTCCACGCGATCCGGACGCGCCACCCCTGCAGCAGGGCAACGATGAACGCGAAGGGCCACACCGATAACGCCAGCACCCGTACCCACAGAGATAGGGATTGGGGCTTGCGGTCGCGGGTGATGCGAACCAGCCCCACGGCGATGAAGTACCAGGGCAGGATGAGGAACCAGCCAACGACAGGCAGCACGAGCCCGAGGATCCACGGCCAGCGCGGCAGCCCTTCAGTGGTGCGGTGTTCGGCCGGCGAGGCGAAGTTCGAACTGCGCAGGGCGTAGAACCACGGACTAATGAGCCCCACGACCACGAGGGGGACTCCGAGGACCATGCCCCCCACGCCAAACAGGAAGAACGAGAAGCCGATGGGCAGCGACAGCGCGACTATGCCGTTGAGAACAGCCCGGTAATACCCGCGCCATGTCTCGGCCTCCGGGTCGATAGGGCGGCTCTCGGGGAGGTCGCGGATCGCGGCTGTGATGTTCAGCCTGCTCGCCCGCCACGACGAGACGAAAATCACGATGAACGTCGCGATCACCCCGAGGCAGAAGGCCACGGCGAGGCTTCGGGCGGTGAAGGTCACGTTCAGGGGGATGCCCAGGCTGTCGCCCGCGAACGCCTTGATCACTTCGACCATGACAAGCGTGACACCTATGCCAGCGAGAAGGCCGACGACGGCTGCCCCGAGGTCGTATCCCATGCCCTCGGCAAGGAACGATTCGACAAGCTGGCGGCGCTTGGCGCCCACGGCCCGCGCCATGCCCATCTCCGGCTTCCGCTCGGCGGCGAGCATCACGAAGATCAGGAAGATCAGCAGCACCCCCGCCGCGATCGAGAACAGCCCAAAGACCACAAACACGGTGGTGAATGAGGCCCCGACGAGTTCCGCGAACCGGACGAGTTCTTTCTTGAGCGCGACGACCTGGTAGGGGGTGTCCTCGAGCAACGGCTCGAGCTTGTCCATCGCCGCATCCGAATATTTCAGTCCGTCTTTCACGCCGCCGCGGTTGGAAACGATAACGGCGTTGGCGTTGTCGCCACGGCCGGTGATGTCGGCGAAGGTGGCAAAGTCCACCGCCGCGCCATTCTTGGCATTGGGATCGATGGCTCCTGCGAGCACGTCCGACGGGACCACGGCGGAAACCGTGAACTCCACGGGCTGCCCGCCGTAAAACACGATAACCGAGTCTCCGACGCGGGCGTCGATCTCCTTCGCGAGGTCCTCGTTCACCGCCATCTCACGGCCGCTGAGGGAAACCGGCGCGCCGTTGAGGTCGCGCAATCCGCCGAGTGCCGCCGCGTCGGCTGCGCGGAACGCCACGATACGGGCGGACGGCTCGTTAAGGCGCGAGCGCTGGTTTTGTATGGGTAGTGTCTCGCGCTGGAACGGGACGATGGCCTCGATATCCGGGTCGCCCTCGAACTGGCGCTGCCATTCTTCGACCGTGGCCAGCGGGATGAGTTGTTCCTCGATTGGGCGGGGTTCCTTCTCCGGGTCCCACGAGATCCACTCATCAGCCTCGCCGAGAATCGAGTACACCTCGGAAGTGACGGAGGTGGTGAGCGTATCGCCGGTGCCGAAAGCCGCACTGATGATGAGCGTGGAAAGCATGAGGCCGACCACGATGAGCGAAGATTGCGCCTTGCGCCGCGGGATGTTGCGCAGGCCGAGCTTGAACATCACGGGATTGCGCCAGGCGATATACGCGACGAGCAGCAGGATCCCCGCGGTCACGGCGATGGAAACGGCGGCGATGATGTCCATCGACACGCCAAACAGGTCGTTCATGGGGCGCCTCCCGCCTGGCTGTGTCTAGTGCTCGTTTGCGACCGCGGCCATCCGCTCGCGTGAGTCCTCGCGGACGATCTGGCCGTCGGCCATCTGGATCGTCCGGTGACACCGGGCGGCCACCTTGGGATCGTGGGTGACGATGACGCAGGTCTGGTGCTCGGCCTCGTTGAGCTCGACGATCAGGTCCATGATCTCGGTTGCCGTCGCCGAATCGAGGGCCCCGGTGGGCTCATCGGCCCAGATGATCGCCGGGCGGTTCACCAGGGCGCGCGCGATCGTGACGCGCTGCCGCTGGCCGCCCGAAAGCTGCGCCGGGCGCTGGTTCGCCCACTCGCGGAGGCGCACGCGGTCGAGCGAACCGAGGGCCATCTCGCGGGCCACCTTCGGGCGGGTACCCGAGACAATCAGCGGGAGTTCAACGTTCTCTGCGGCGGTGAGCACCGGGAGCAGGTTGTACGTCTGGAAGACGAAGCCCATGTCGCGCGCCCGAAACTCGGTCTTCTTGTCGTCCGGCATGCGCGTGATGTCCTGCCCGTTGATAAGGACGATCCCGGAGTCGAAGTCATCGAGCCCCGAGAGGCTGTTGAGGAGGGTCGTCTTGCCGCAGCCTGACGGGCCCATGATGGCGACCATCTCGCCGCGCTTCACCTCCAGGCTCACACCGCGCAGGGCGTGCACCTGGATGATGCCGGTGTCGTACGTCTTGACGACATCGCGAGCGTCGATGACCGTTTCTCCGGGCGCAGCCCCGGGCGCGGAATTGCCAGACATGACTCACTCTCCCTGCTTGCGTGGCGGGCGCGTTCCCATTCGCCCGTTACGTGACACGTCGGACAAGCGTAGCCGGTGGCATCGCTAACCGATATTCGCGTGTGTCGAACTTCCTGATGCCCGGAGCGGACGCTCGCCTCACTCCGCGACCGTGATCGTCCGCGGTTCGGCATTCCCTTGCTCGTCGAAGCCCCATGCGCGCCAGCGGACCGCATCGGTGGCGAGCCGGTCGGGGTCGAATGTGTAGATGGGGCGACGAGTGATGTCAAACTCCTGGATGCGCTCCGGGCCCAGTGCCCGAATCCGGGCATACGTATCTTCGGCATCGCGGCAAATCCGCTCGACTTCGAACCCGAGAGCCCCTTCCGGCCGATACGGGGCAAGGTAGCCAAGCGCTGTGCGGCACAGGCGCTCAGCGCCGGTGTAATTCCCGCGGGAAAGATGCACGAAGGCTGCCGCCACCTGAATGAGCCCTTTGTAGAGGTCGCGCACAGGCCCACGCTCCTCCTGCCAGACCTCTTCCAGGCTCTCGTGACATTCGTAAAACAGGCCGGAGTTGAACTCCGCGCAGGCGCGAAGCAGATTCCCGGGAACGGTGATCTGCTTTCGGACGAGGCGTTTCTTGCGGACCTCGGGCACCATTCGAGCCTACACCGCCGGGCCGCCGGTGCGCACAAACGGCAGGGCGGCGACAATGTCGCCAGACTCGACACCCTGGAGCGCAGCTATGGCAGAAGCCCACGGCCACGACGACCCAAACGCAGCCCCAACACACCAGGACATCCAGGAACGGTTCAGCCAGGGCCAGGTGCTCTTCTGCTACCTGCTCGCACTTGTTGCGCTGGTTGCCGGGTTGGCAGCCGGCCTGACGATAGTCAACAACTAGCGAAGTTTTTCGCTGTACTTCACGTAAGGGGAGCGTTTCCGGCGCGATCCGTGTGTATCATCCACGGATGGATGTCCTCGCCGGACCCCGCGCCCGCCCCGGTACCCGCGCACTCCTGCGTGCGACGAAGTACGATGGGACTGCCCACTGGATCCAGCCGTTCCAGGTGGTTTCGGACGACGGCAACCTTCTCGTCGCGTCCTACCGGGCGCGCACGCCGATCTACACGAGCCGGGGCGAGTTCCGGTCCCCCTACGACTCCCTCGTCTACTTCTGGCGCGACCGCTGGTACAACGTCTTCCGGTTGTCCCGGCCAGGTTGTCCCCTCGCGCTCTGGTACTGCAACGTCACCACGCCCCCACTCTTCGACGGTTGCCAGATCGGTTATGTCGATCTCGACCTCGACGTGAAGGTGCTCCCGAATGGGTGCTACGAGCTCCTCGACGAGGACGAGTTCGAGGTACACCAGAAGAAGTACGGCTACCCGCCCGAAGTGATTGAAAACGCCGAAATAGCGGCGCGCGAACTCACCGAGATGGCGCGGAAGCGTGCGTTCCCGTTCAGCGAAAAGTAGCTCCCGCACTGTTCTGATTCTCTCGAGCCAACTACGCTGTATCCCCTATGCCCGACACCCGAGACATTCGCTCGTATCTGGAACAACTGGTTGAAGCGGGTGCGCGCGCCGCGGTCGCCGCCGGGGATCTGCCCGACGTGGCCATCCCCGGAGCATCGCTCGAGCGCCCGAAGGACACAGCCAACGGCGACTTCGCGAGCACCCTGCCCCTCCGTCTCGCGCGGGCCGCGATGAAGCCTCCAATCGAGGTTGCCGGCGCCATCGCGAAGCACATTCCCGCGGATACGACGATCGAACCGCCGACTGTCGCGCCTCCAGGATTCATCAACTTCCGCCTTTCCACAGCGTTCGTGCAGGCACAGGTCGAACACGTCATCCGCGTCGGGCCTTCGTTCGCCGATATTGCCCTCGGGAGGGGAAAGAAGGCCCAGGTCGAGTTCGTTTCGGCCAACCCCACGGGCCCCCTGCATGTGGGTAACGGCCGGGGCGCCGCCATCGGCGACGCCCTGGCATCGGCTTTGGGGGCTGCGGGCTATACGGTCGAGCGCGAGTATTACGTCAACGATGCGGGTACCCAGACCGACTTCTTCGCCGAGACGCTTTACGCGCGCTACCAGCAACTGCTCGGCCGGGATGTGGACATCCCGAAGGACGGCTACCCGGGCGAGTACATGGTCGAACTCGCCCAAATGGTGAAAGACGAAGCCGGGGACCGTTTCCTCATGCCCGAGGGCGAACCGATGCCGCCCGCCCTTGGCACGCTCGGCATCGACCTGATGGTGCGCAACATCCGCGCAACCCTGGAGCGCTTCGGCGTCCGCTATGACCACTGGTACAGCGAGAAGTCGCTCTACGACCCCGAGGGTCCCTACGAGAGAGCACTGAGCATCCTCCGCGAGAAGGGCATGCTTGTGGAGCGCGAGGGCGCGCTCTGGTTTACCTCGAGTGAGCTCGGCGAGGACAAAGACAACGTGGTTGTCCGCTCCGACGGCCGGCCGACCTACTATGCCAGCGACATCGCCTATCACTGGGACAAGTTCACCCGGCGCGGGTTCGACCTGGTGATCGATGTCTGGGGGGCGGACCACCACGGCCACGTTTCCCGGCTCAAGACGGCCACCGGTGCCGTTGGCGGCGATCCCAACGCACTGCATGTCTTGCTCTACCAGCTTGTCTTCCTCAACCGCGGCGGCGAAGCCGTGAAGATCGCCAAGCGCAGCGGCGAGTTCGTGAAGCTGGACGAGCTCATCGACGATGTCGGCGCCGATGCGGCCCGGTTCTTCTTCCTCCTCCGGTCGCCCGGCGCGCAGATGGACTTCGACCTCGACCTGGCGAAGAAGCAATCGAGCGACAACCCGGTCTTCTACGTGCAATACGCGCACGCCCGCCTCTGCTCCATCATCGAACGGGCTGCCGAGCAGGGCCTGACGCCCGAAGGCGGGGATGTCTCGAAGCTGACGCACCCGTCTGAACTCGCGCTCATCCGCGAGATGATGCGCCTGACGGATGTGATCGAGGTCGTTGCGACCTCATTCGAGCCGCAGCAGCTGCCGCACTACGCCATGTCGCTGGCCAACGCCTTCCATGCGTTCAACGACGCCTTCAAACAGGCGAATGACTCCTCGCTCAAGGTGATTACGGAGGACGTCGAGATGTCGCGGGCACGGCTCCGGTTGGTCCAGGCGGCGCGGATTTCGCTGGCGCGGGTGCTCGACCTCATGGGTATGACTGCACCCGAAAAGATGTAGTCAGGACGGAGCGACCGCCACCGGAACCGCAATGTACCCGGACGCGGCATCGCCGAACACCGTGGTTCCCAGGCTTCCATGGCGCCAGGCGTGGTAGGCCGAAAGCGCACAGGTGATTGCGTCGAGCCGATCCTCGGCGTCCTTCACCGACCGTACAGAGATCGGCTCGACCGGCGTGCGCAAGAACTCTCCGAGCGGAGAGGTCAGCAGCTCGGGAGCCTCCGAACGCACGTGGGTCCAGATCAGGCGCTGGTACTCGCCGAGCGGCTCCATCCTCCTGGCCAGCGGCCCCTTCTTGTAGCGCAACGCCCTCACGGCGCCGTACAACGCTACGGTCGCGGCGTGTGGAAAGACTTCAAGACAGCGGCGAGGGCCGTTCGAATGGGGGTCGAGGCTCCAGCCAGTCGTGGTGAGTGCTTCGCCAAGCCGGAGGCCCTCCGCGATGCCGTGACGCTGGAGGAAGTCCGGCCGGGCCGCGTAGGCGTACACTCCCCGCGAACCGTACACGCGGGCCAATTCCGCTTCTGCCCTCCGTGTGGGGGATACCACCAGTGGCGCGTCGATCCCGGCAATCACCTCGGGCCCGAGGGTGTCGAGCCACGCCGCCACTTCGACTCCGGTCAGTGTCGCGCAGTCGAGCGACTCGAAATGCAGCCCGGTCGCCCCGTGACGGAGGACGCAGAGGCCCGTCGGATTGCGGCCGCTCCAGGCAAGGTCGACACCGGCGAAGACAGGCACACGCGCAGCGTAGCGGTGGCCCGGCCACCGTGGCACCATGCGCCCATGCCAGAACTGCTGCCCGCCCTCGCGAACCGCCGCGCCTCGCGCGCCTTTTCCAGTCGTCCCGTGGAGGACGAACTCCAGCATCTGCTCTGGAAGGCGGTTTCGATAGCGCCGAGCCATGGGAACACGCAACCCACGCGTATCCTCGTCGCGCGTTCGCCCGAGACGCGGGCCGCGGTCATCGCCTCAATCTCCGACGGCAACCGCAACTGGGCGCCCGCAGCGCCGCTCCTGTTCGCGATTGCCGCCGTGCCATCGCACGACACCACCCCGCAGGATTTTGGTGGCACAACGCGCGAGGTGTGGGCCATGCATGCCGGTATCGCGATCGGCAACCTGATGGCGCAGGCGACGGCACTCGGGCTCATTGCCCACCCCATGGCCGGGTTCGACGAGCCGTCCGTGCGCGCGGTGTTCGGCGCGCCGGACGACCTGCGGATCCTTGCCGTGGTGGCGGCGGGCTACCCGGGCGACCCGGCCAGCCTCCCCGAGGACCTCGCGCGCAAAGAGACGGCTCCACAGGACCGGTTGGCACTCGAACACCTGGTTGCCTTCGACCGGTGGAGCGCTGCCAACGCGGTATCGGCGCGCGAGCTGCGCCGCCGCAACCGTTAGCCCGAGAGGCGGTAGCATCCCCGCCGTGGACCTTCCGGTTTCGAGCTCCGGCGCCGATGCAACGGCGGTCGCACTCCAGTGCGCCGACGCCGCGAACAGCATCATTCGGGCGGGCTACGGCCAGACTGCCCTGGCCGGCGTCAAGGGGCGCGGCAATGTCGTCACCGCGACGGACCTGGCGGTCGAGCGGGCCGTCACGGCGATCCTCAGGCAGGAGTTCCCCGGGCATGCCGTGCTCAGCGAGGAAACCGCCGCCGGCACCCGCTCTGACGGATGGATGTGGATCGTCGACCCGCTTGATGGTACGAAGAACTTCTCGCGGGGCATCCCACACTTTGCGTTCACGATAGCCCTCTGTTTCCGCTCCGAACCGGTGATCGGGCTGACCACGCACCCGTTGCTCGGGGACACCTGCATGGCCGTCCAGGGGCAGGGGACAACCCTGAACGGGCGCGGCGTGACAGTCACTGATTGCGCGACCGTGCAGGATGCCGTGGTCGCGGTCGACCTCGGATACAACGACGCGCGGGCAGCGCAGCAGCTTGCAACCGCAAGTCACCTGTGGCCGGGCATGCAGTCGTTGCGGGTCACAGGTTCCGCGGCGCTGGGGTTCGCGTACCTCGCTGCCGGAAAGTGGGACATCTACCTGCACTCGGACCTGGAGCCGTGGGACGTGGCCGCGGGTCTGATCCTGGTGCGAGAAGCTGGCGGAGTCGTGAGACAGCGGGACGGGTCCCCGGCAACCATCGAGTCCCGGGCCGTTGCGGCGGCCACACCGGGCGTTTACGCCGACTTCGTCAAACTGGCCGGACACTTGCCCTGGGAAGGATAATGCCGGGCCAGCAGGGAGGGCGGAAATGACAGCCATCTACGACATCGCCAGCGACTACATCGACGCGGTAGCCGCGCTGGATCCGATCGCAGCCACGATGATGGGCGTGCCCGGCCACGACACCGAGGTGGGCGACTACTCGCCCGAAGGGTACGAGGCGCACGCGCGGCTCCGGCGGGAAACGCTGGCGAAGCTGACCGCCGCGCCAATCGAAAATGAGCGCGACCGCATCGCGAAGGAGGCGATGGAGGACGTCCTTACGCTCCGCGAGGACCTGCTGGCCGCCGGCGACCACTACCGCCTCAGCGGCTTTCGAAACGCGACCACCACGATGCGCATGGTGTTCGACCTCATGCCCCGGCAGACAGAAGACGACTGGCGGAACATCGCCGAACGGCTCAGGCACCTGCCTCGCGGAGCGGCCCTCTACCGCCAGACACTCGAAGAGGGCCAGCGAAAGCGCATCCCCAGTGCGCGCCGGCAGGTAGCGCAGGCGATCCAACAATCCGCGACGTACGGAGGCGCTGACGGCCGGCGCTCCTTCTTCCACGGCCTCATCGATGCTTTCGACCAGTCCGGGGTGACGTCCGCGGGCCTGCGGGCCGACCTCGAAGCGGGCGCCGAACAGGCGGCAGAGACCTATCGCGAGTTCTCCCGCTACCTGGAAGAGCGCTTCATGGACGGCGCGGTCGAGCGCGACGGGGTGGGACGGGACCTCTATCAGCTGTCATCGCGCGTCTACAACGGCATCGAACTGGACCTGGAGGAGACCTACAGGTGGGGCTGGGACGAGCTTCACCGGATCGAACAGGAGATGCGCGCCACCTGCGCGCGCATCCTGCCCGGTGCGTCCATCGAAGAGACCAAGCAGTTCCTCGAATCCGACCCGACCCGCGCGATCGACGGTGTCGAGGAGTTCCGCCAGTGGATGCAGGACCTCCAGGACAGAACCATCGCCGAGCTCGATGGCACCCACTTCGACATCCCGGCCCCGCTGCGAAAGATCGAAGCGATGATCGCCCCGCCGGGCGGCGCGCTGGCCATGTACTACACCGGTCCCTCGGAGGATTTCAGCCGGCCAGGACGCACCTGGTATCCAACCGGCGGGAAGACGCGGTTCCCGCTCTGGGGCGAGGTCTCCATCGCCTACCACGAAGGCGTGCCCGGCCACCACTTCGAGCGGGCGACGGCAAAGTACCTGGCGGGCGAACTCTCGCGCTTCCAGCGGCTCATGGGAGGTACGTCCGGATACGTCGAGGGTTGGGCGCTGTACGCCGAGCGGCTCATGGGCGAACTCGGCTACCTGGAGAACCCGGACTACTACCTCGGCATGCTGCGCGCCCAGGCGATGCGGGCCGTGCGTGTCATCGTCGACATCGGCATGCACCTCGAACTGCCGATACCCCGGGGCGAGACCTTCCACCCCGGCGAAACCTGGAACGCCGAAGTCGGCCAGGAGTTCTGTCTCCAGCGCTCGCAGTTCCCGGCGGACTTCATGCAGAGCGAGGTCGTGCGGTACCTGGGCACGCCCGGGCAGGCCATCAGCTACAAGGTCGGCGAACGCTGCTGGCTCGAAGCGCGGGAGGCCTCGCGCAACCGCCGGGGTGCGGAGTTCGACCTGAAGGAGTGGCACCGGGCAGCCTTGAACCTCGGCCCCATGGGCCTTGCACAGATGCAGCGCGAGCTCGCCCGGCTCTAACCCACGCCCACCAGGAAGATCACGCCCAAGAGGGCGCTCGATGTGGCCAGCAGCCCGAAGAAGCCGTCGCGCCCGAAGAATGAGACCGACCGCGATGCCAGGGAGCCAGTGAACAGCGCCCCGAAAGCGACAAGCGCGCCGAGCCCCGCGATGGAAGTCGCGAAGAGGACCGCCGACGACAGGACCGCGGCCGCCCCGTAGAGCCCCAGCGAGGCTGCCATCGTCCGGCGGGCGCCGATACGGTGGGCGGTGCCGCGGTTGCCCGGTTCGAACGCCAGGTCCGGGAGCTGGTTCGCGAGGTGGAGCGACAGCCCCAGCAACCCCCCCAGCGGGAACGCCCACCAGAGCACCTGGTCCCACGCATCGAGCGCCAGGTACACCCAGACCGGGACCAGCGGGAGCGCGACCGCAAGAGGCAGCCAGCTGAGGGCCGTGCGCTTGAACTGCCCGTCGTAGAGCAGCCCGCAGGCGAGGCCCGCAAGCCCGACGAGCCACGCGCCGAACGGCAACCCGGAGGTAACGAGCATGCCGGCCCCTGCAAACCCGGCGGCCGCGCCAACCGCGTGTCTGCGCCGCAAGACGCCGCGCGGGATGGCCTTCCAGGGCTTCGTTGCCCCGTCCTCGGGGGCGTCGATGATGTCGTTTGCGAGACCGATGGCGAATTGAAAGCAGAGCATCCCGGAGGCCAGCACCGCCACGGTCCCGAGCGGCGGATCGCTCACGGCGATGAACGC
>CAUJEQ010000304.1 GCA_963169135.1 Chloroflexota bacterium | reverse complement strand
GCGCTCGGCGCGTTCTTCGGGGTGGTCCAGAGCTACCTGTCGAACGTCATCGGCCAGACGGTGATGTTCGACCTGCGGCGCGACCTCTACCGCCATCTGACCGGGATGTCGCTTCGGTGGTTCACGTCGAACCGCACGGGGGAGGTGCTCTCGCGCGTTTCGAACGATGTCGGGTCGGTGCAGAATGCGGTGAGCGAAGCGCTGACGGGCATCGTCGGCAACCTCATCATCGTGCTCTCAACCTTCGGGCTGATGTTGTTCCTGGACTGGCGGCTGGCGCTGTTCTCGGTGGCGTTCATCCCGGTGTTCCTGTTCCCGGCGCGGCGGGTGGGGAACATCCAGCGTGAGCTGCTGGGCGAGTCGCAGGAGCAACTGGCGAACCTGAACACGCGCATGCACGAGACGCTCTCGGTGAGCGGGGCGCTGCTGATGAAGACGTTCGGCCGGCAGCAAATGGAGTACGAGCGCTTCGAAGACACGGCCCGCGAAATCCGGCGGCTGAACATCCGGCGGGCCATGGTGGGGCGGGGGTTCATGGTGGCGATGGGGCTGTTCACGTCGCTGGCGCCGGCGATCGTGTACTGGTACGGGGGGCACCGCGTGCTGGGGGGCGAAGCCTCGCTCGGCACGGTGGTGGCGACGGCGAGCCTGCTGGGGCGGATGTTCCAGCCGGTGAACCAGCTGATGGGGATCAACCTCACGCTCATCAGCTCGCTGGCGCTGTTCGAACGCATCTTCGACTACCTGGACCTGGAGCAGGAGATCGCGGATCGGCCCGGTGCGGTGGCACTGACGGATGTGCGCGGCGAGGTGCGGTTCGAGGACGTGACGTTCGGCTACCGCAAGGACACGCCCGTGCTCACGAACATCTCGTTCACGATCCCGCCGGGGAAGTTCGGCGCGCTGGTGGGGCACTCGGGCGCGGGGAAGACGACGACGGCGTACCTGTTGCCGCGCCTGTACGACGTGGACGGCGGGCGGATCACGATCGACGGGCACGACATCCGGGAAGTGACGCTGGAATCGCTGACGGCGAGCATCGCGATGGTGAACCAGGAGCCCTACCTGTTCCACGACACGATCCGGGCGAACCTGCGCTACGGCGCTCCCGGCGCAACGGACGAAGAGATCGTGGACGCGTGCCGGGCTGCAAACATCCACGACTTCATCGCGGGGCTGCCGTACGGGTACGACACGATCGTGGGCGAACGGGGCTACCGGCTTTCGGGCGGAGAGAAGCAGCGGGTGTCGATTGCGCGGGCGCTGCTGAAGGACCCGGCAATCCTGGTGCTCGACGAGGCGACTTCGAGTGTGGACACGCACACCGAGCGGATCATCCAGGATGCGCTGGCACACCTGACGCGGGGGCGGACGGTGCTGGCGATCGCGCACCGGCTTTCGACGATCCTGGCGGCGGACGTGATCCTGGTGCTGGAGAACGGCCACCTGGTGGAGTCGGGGACGCACCCGGAGTTGATGGCGCGGGGCGGGCTTTACGCGTCGTTGTACAACGAGCAGTTCGCGGACCGGGCGGGGGCGGCGGCGGGAGCGTAGGAGAGCGAGGAGCGTCCGGCCCCTCGGCCACGGAGCACCTCCCGCTTGATCAGGACCTAAGCCGGTTCATGCCTTGTTCAGCCGAGAGCCTTGCGGATTCGTGGGGGCACCGTCCGAGCCTATCGAGTTCGGCGACAACCGCTTCGCGGATGTCGGCTGTCGGAGAACCCCCGGGTATCGCGCCGATCGCGAGGTCCCAAGACGCAAGCACGGCGTGCCCGTAGAGCCCTTGAGAGGCCGCGAACTCGATGGCCGCCCCTAACGCATTGACCAACTCAACGCGTGTCTCCGCATTGAGTCTCGGGTCGCTCAAGACATCGAACATGGCATCGGCGATCACGAGGAAGAGTCGTTCTCCTTCCCGTTCGGTGAGATCCGTGTAGAAGGAAGGCAGCGCGCGCAAGACCTGGACAGCCCGGTCCAGGAAGTCTATCTCGTCCTTCAACGAAGCGAACGTTAGTGCGTCCTCCTGCGCGAACCCTCGTGCTTGGACACGTTGTCGGGACTTGGCGTTCGATTCACACAATTGGCCGCTCCCTACCTTGTAATGTAATGTTCGGCGGCGCTTGCCGACGAACCAGCCCTTCCCCACAGCAGGGACCGCCACTTGGGCCACTACGCCGGCCAGACCCTCTCGGCCCGTGGCGGCGAAGATGCGCCATTCGTGGGGGACCAGGTGACGCGTGCATGCCGGGACAATTCCTACACCCAGCTTGCGCCCCAGACGAGTCTACGCCACGAGATACCGCCTCGCAATCATTGGTATTCCAGCAGGCCTCGTTGACGGGCGGGCTCGTGGGTCGCGGTGGGTGCAGGCGGCATTCCGGACATGAGCATTGCCCCGCTTGCTTACGCGCACGCCTATGACGAAGGGGGCCGTCCTTGCGGTACGGCCCCCTCGAGGTCGTTGGCGCTGAGCGCGGTTATGCGTTCTTCTTCGCGGCGTAGTGGTCGTCGCGAGTTTCGCGCATGCTCCACGGTGCCCACGAACCTTCGAGGTCGGTGATCTTGCCGAACTGGCTCTCGAACCAGTCCGCATCCTTGAACTCGTGAGGGTCGTAGTTGACGCCCTTCGTGAGGACGATGGCGCTGCGGCTGTAGCGGCCGCCCGAGGCGTTGATGCAGATGCCGCTTTCCTGGCACTGGGGCGACGCGAGGTAGGTGACGGCGGGGGCGACGTGCTCCGGAGCCATGACCTGGGCGCGTTCGGCGTCGTTGGGGTCGCGGCCACCGAGGTTCTCGGTCATGCGCGTCTGGGCGCCGGGAGAGATGAGGTTGACGTTGATGTTGTACTTTTCGCCCTCGATCTTGGCGACGTTCATGAGGCCGTACATGCCGGCCTTGGCGGCGCCGTAGTTGGCCTGGCCGAAGTTGCCGACGAGGCCCGAGGACGAGGTGGCCATGACGACGCGGCCATATGCCTGCTGGCGGAAGACCGGCCAGGCGTGATGGAGCAGGTTGTAGCACTGCTTCAGGTGGACGCGGATGACGAGGTCCCAGTCCTGCTCGGCCATGTTGTGGAGCGCGAGGTCGCGGAGGATGCCGGCGTTGGCGACGACGGCATCGAGGCGGCCCCAGGTGTCCATGGCCTGCTTGACCATGTTGTAGCAGTCTTCGTAGCTGCCGACATCGCCGGGGTTGGCGACGGCTTCGCCGCCGAGGGCTTTGATTTCGTTGACGACCTGCTGGGCGGGGGTCTCATCGGCGCCTTCGCCAGAAACGCTGCCGCCGAAGTCGTTGACGATGACCTTCGCGCCGTGCTTCGCGAGGTCGATTGCGTAGGCGCGGCCAAGGCCGCGGCCGGCGCCTGTGACCAGGGCAACCTGGCCATCGAGTCGAACTGCCATGAACTATTCCTCCGGGAA
>CAUJEQ010000303.1 GCA_963169135.1 Chloroflexota bacterium | reverse complement strand
CGGCGATTTCGAGGCCCTTCTGCAGTTCGAGGCCGCGGTAGTCGTAGGGGCTGGTTCGCGACTTATCGACGAAGGCGCGGAGGATGTCGACGCCGGCCTCTTTGGACATCATGGCGGAGTCGATCGATTGCTTTTCCGATTCGATGGCGCAGGGGCCGCCGAAGAAGGTGAGGTTCCCGCCGCCGACATCGACCCTTCCGCCAACCGTGACGATGGAGTCGTCCTTGTGGAAGTTGCGGCTGGCGTCCTTGTACTTCTCGGTGATGCGGATGACGCGGTCGACGCCGGGGAGTTCGGTGATTCGGCCCTCATCGATGACGGAGGCAATGCCTTTGACGCCGATGACGGTTGTCCCGGAAACGATGGTCTCGCAGCGGAGGCCGTAATCGTTCGTGACGCGGTTGATGACACGCTCGACCTGTTCGATAGAGGCCCCGGGGGCCATATGAATGATCATGAAGGCTGGCTCGCGGTGATTATGTTGGGAGAGCCAGTGTGCAACGCGGGCTGGTTAGGCGCGACGAACCGCTCAGGGTTCGACGATGAATGAGCCGACCATGTCGTGGAGCGTGCAGAGGAAGAAGTAGGAACCGGGGGATTCGACTTTGAAACTCTGTGTCGTCGTGCAAGGCCCCGTACACGTTTCGCCATGGGCGAGACCGGGCAGACTGAACGCGAGGTTGTGTTGGACCCCCGCCTCTTCGTTGTGCATCGTCGCCGCGACCGTTGTCCCGGCGAACACACGAATGGTTTTGACATCGAAGGCCAGGGCGTTGGCACGCACCGTCAGACTCACCTGAGAAGGGCGCGGAACAGGGGGAACAGGCGTGGGTTGCACTGGCGCAGGAGGCGGCGCCGGTGGGGTGCCGGTCTCCGTGGCCGCGGACACGGGAGTGGGCGTAGCCGCATCAGGAGTCGAGGTCTCCGTGGCCGGGGTAGTCGGCGTCGCCGGCGGGGTCTCATGTGCTGTGGGGACGGCGCGGATTGGCGTGGGTGTTGGGCCGGTGACGATCGCAGTGGGCATGACAGGCCGGGCGTCGCCGGAGCACGCGACGCCTACCGCCGCGAACGCGGCAGCCGAAGCGCCCAGTACGAGGCCGAAGAGCCGTATTCGTTGAGACATAGCGCCACAACCGGGAGCGGCGTCGCCAGTGAGTTCTCGCCGGCGGCGCCGTTCCCTCAAGTGTTGCGGAGTCCTAGCTGCCCAGTCTGCGACGGGAGAGCGCAAGCGTGAGCGTGACCAGCGACGCGGCGACGAACGCTGCACCGAGGCCCTGCTCCAGGCTGAGTTGGTCCAGCCGACTGGTGCTGTCACCCGTCCGCGGCGGGGCGGGGGCGAGGGTGGTGGCTGGCAGTTGAGCTCGGCCCTGGCCCCCGGGGTTGGCGACGGTATGGAAGTTCACGTAGAGATCGCCCTTCGCGAGCGCGTCCGTGAATCCCTTCCAGTTCCCGGCCAACGGGCCTACGAGGTTGGCAACCTTGACGTTCCCCGTGGGGTGGATCGCGCCGACCGGCGGATCCGCCGGCCCAAACAGGAAGGCCACAGGCGGGCCGTTGGTGCCCTTCGCGGCCAGGTGGATGTGGGCCATCGTGATCCCCGTCGCAACGGCGCTAAGGTCGAACTCGAGGTTTCCATCGGTGAGTGTGGCGCTGAAGTAGCCGATGGAGTTGGCCGTCACCGGGGGCACTTCCTCGGCTCCGGTGAGCGTCAGCTGCTTGATGGCGACCGATGGAGCCGACTGCGCGCTTGTGGTCGGCGCAGCGACGAGCATCAGGCTGAGCCCGACGGTCGCCATGAGGACGGTTGCGGCGAGCAGTCTCATGCATCGCCAGTTCGATATACTTGACAATTAGATGCTCCACCGAACGGGGTAGTCCGCCCGAGCCGCGGGTTTCTAGCACAAGACGACAGTTTTGTACCCTGAAATATTCACATAGCAGATACGGCCGGCGAGGCCCTAGCAGGGTGTTGAAAAAGGGATCGGCGTAAGGGGCGGGATGTGCGATCGTGGGCTTCGGGCGGAGGAGTCAACGATGCGCGGACGAGAAGAAGAGCAGGCACAGGTGATGCTGGGCATCACACCGGATGCGCTGGTGCCCCAGGATCATCCGATTCGCCGGATCCGGGCGATTACCGACCGGGCACTGAAAGAAATGAGCCCGGTGCTTGGGACGATGTACTCAGGCGTCGGCCGGCCGTCGATTGCGCCGGAACGGCTGCTCAAAGCGAGCATCCTGATGGCGCTCTACTCGATCCGCTCGGAGCGCCAGTTCTGCGAACGGCTTCAGTACGACCTGCTCTTCAAATGGTTCCTGAACATGAACATCGCCTCGCCCGCCTTCGACCATGCGAGCTTCTCCAAGAACCGCGAGCGGCTGCTCAAGCACCACATTGCCGAGCAGTTCTTCGCGGCGGTGGTCGAGGAAGCGACCAGGGCGAAGCTCATTTCCGACGACCACTTCACCGTCGATGGCACGCTGCTGCAGGCGTGGGCCTCGCTCAAGAGCGTGAAGCCACGCGACGACGACCAGCCTCCTCCGCCAACGGGTGGCAGGAACGCAGATGTCGACTTCCACGGTCAGCGGAGGACGAATGAGACCCATCACTCAACGACGGACCCTGAGGCCCGGATCGCGCGCAAAGGACGCGGCCAGGAGGCACGCCTCTGCTTTGGCGGGCATATCCTCATGGAGAACCGCAACGGGCTCGTCCTCGATGTCCTCGTCACCCAGGCCTCAGGCACGGCAGAACGGGACGCGGCGCTCGTGATGCTCGACCGTCGCCGGGGTCCGCGGAGGCGGGTCACCCTTGGTGCCGACAAAGGCTACGACACGCGCTCCTTTGTCGAAGAACTCCGCCAGCGCGAAGTCACGCCGCACGTCGCCCAGCACACGACGAGGCGCAAAAGCGCCATCGACGGAAGGACGACACAGCATGAGGGCTACCGTCTGAGCCAACGAGTGCGAAAGCGAGTGGAAGAAGTCTTCGGCTGGATGAAGACCGTCGGCGGTGGCCGGAAGCTGCGCTACATCGGGACGCAGAAGAACCAGCTCTGGGCCACCCTCGCTGCCGCAACCTACAACCTCGTCCGCCTGGCTAACCTCGCAATCAAGCCGGTGTAGGGGGAGCAGAGAAAGCCCAGCAGCCCTCCGAACCCGCCAACCTCCACCCTGACACGTGGCATGCAGGCCGCTGCACCCGCGCCACAACTCACCACGCCACCACTATCTCAGCGTTTCTTCAACACCCTGCTAGAAGAGGGCGTTCGAGAGCCGGCGCTGGTAATCCCTGGTGAGCTGAGACTCCAGTCCGAGGATATCGAAGATGGCGAGCATGGCTTTGCGGGCAGCGCCATCGGCGAAGCCGCGGTCGATGCGGACCGACTCGACGAGTTCGTCCAACGCTTCTTCGTACTGTTCGCGGGCGGCGAGCATGACGCCCCAGCGGTAGCGGTCGCGGGGGTTCCGGGGATTTGCGGCAGCCGCGCCCTGGAGGTCCTCGCCAGCGTGCTTAGCGGCAAATCCGTTGAGGAAGATGCGGTGCTTCAGCGTCTTCGCCCGACGGTCGGTCGGGGCGCGATCGAGGAGGTCTTCGGCGGCGGCGGTATCACCTTTGCCGGCGAGGATAGCCGCGAGGCCGACGACGGCATCGGGCTGGGACGGCTGCTTCGCGAGGATGGCGCGGTAGCTTGCTTCGGCGGCGGCGACGTTGCCCGCGCGCAGGTGATCCTCCGCCTCCTGCGTCACGCGGATGGCAGGGGCGCCGATGACCTTGTCGAAGAAGGCGCGGACCTGGGGTTCCGGGTAGGCGCCGGTGAACTC
>CAUJEQ010000302.1 GCA_963169135.1 Chloroflexota bacterium | reverse complement strand
GAAGGTCCGCCAGGTGTGGCTTTCGGGTTCGGACAAGCCGAACGTGTGGGTGGACATCGCGGACACGCTGGAGCTGAAGAAGGCGGCGCTGCTGGAGCACCCGAGCCAGCTGGGGGCGGATGTGGTGGAGTTCGCGGAAGGGTTCGCGCGCATGGCGGCGGAAGGGCAGGATTTCGAGTTCGCGGAGTCGTTCCGCCGGTTCATCCTGGAGCAAGATCCGATCCACGAGTAGGCAGCGAAAAGGCCCCTCCGAAGAGGGGCCTTTGGGGAATTGGCGAGACGCGAGGGTCAAACGACCTCGAGTTCCTTGAGCTTTTCCTCCGGCACGACGCCGTTATTCCAGCCGCGGACGCGATAGTACTCCTCGAGCATTTCGTCCAGTTCGCAGAGCTGGCCGAGGGAGCCCTTGGCGTTTGATGGTTCCTCGGTAAAGCGCTTGGGGAGGTAGTCGGAACCCTCGCGGAAGCCGGCGAGGTTGTTGTAGTGGCGTTCGAGGTTGTAGATGCGTTCGCCGGTGCGGAGGACGTCGCTGGCGTCGAACTTGTCGATGCCGGTCATCACGCGGTACTGCTCGGCGTACTCGTCCGGGCCCTCGGCGAAGGCGCTGAACTTGCAGAGGTCGAGGCTATCGGAGAACGCGTGGATGTCCTGGAGGAGCTTGAGCAGCTCGCCCTTGCCCTCGTACGCCTGGGGGTCGGTCTTGAGGCCGATGACTCCGAGCTCGCTGGCGGGACTGTAGCCGCGAAGGTGGCAGGCCCCGCGGTTCGACGTCGCATAGCCGAGGCCCATGCCCTTGAAGCCGCGGGGGTCGTAAGCGGGGGTGGCCTGGCCCTTGACGGTCATGGCGATCTCAGGGTGGCCGATGGACTTCGCGAACGAGTCGATGCCGTTGGCGAGCTGGTCGCCGATGCCCTGGCGGTAGGTGATGAGACGGGCGACCTCGATCATACGGTCCTTGTCGCCCCAGGCGATGCCGGCGCTGGCGGGGATGTACTCGCGCTGCGTGGCTTCCATGACCATGGAGCAGACCTGCCCGATCTCGATGGCGTCGTAGCCGAAGTCGTTGGCCATGTCGATCATGAAGGCGACGGAGGCGATGTCGTCGTTACCGCAGTTGGCGCCGAGCGACCAGGCCGGCTCGTATTCGACGGACTCCATTTTGACCTTGTAGGGCCCGTCCTTGATCTCGACTTCCTTCTTGCAGGCGACGGGGCAGGCGTGGCAGGTGGGGTCGTCGATGAGGTAGTGCTCGTTGACGTACTCGCCGCCGAGGAGTTCGGCGTGTTCGTAGGAGGTGTCCTGGCTGTTGCGGGCGCCGAGGCCGCCGATGGTGTTGCTCACGTTCATGAGCATGTTGGTGCCGTAGACGGAGAGGCCGCCCTTCTTCGGGGAGGTGATGTTGGCTTCGTCCATGATCTTGCCGAGGCCGGTGGAGTGGGCGGCTCGCCAGGCGTCGCGGTCGGCTGCCCGGGGCATGGCCCGCTCGGCCTTGACGACGACCGCCTTGAGCATCTTGGACCCGGCGACGCAGCCGGTGCCGCCACGGCCCGAAGCGCGGTCGTTCTCGTTGAGCCAGGCCGCGAACCGGACGAGGTTTTCGCCGGCGGGGCCGATGGACATGACGCTGAGGTCATCGGCGCCGTGGCGGTCCTTGAGGATCTGGATGGTCTCGTGGACGCCCTTGCCCCAGAGATCGGAGGCATCGCGCAGTTCGACGGTGTTGTTGGCAACGTAGGCGTAGACGGGCCTGGATGATTTGCCCTTGAAGACGATGCCATCGAAGCCGGCCCAGCGGAGGCGGGCGGCGCTCCAGCCGCCCATGTGGCTATCGGTGACGGTGCCGGTGAGGGGGCTCTTGGTGACGACCGCGAGGCGGCCGCTCATGCTCGCTTCGCTGCCGGTGAGGGGGCCATTCATGAAGCAGAGGACGTTTTCGGCGCTGAGCGCGTCGATCGTGGCGCCCGCTTCGTAGACGTAGCGGACACCGACGCCGCGGGCGCCGATGTACTTGCGTGCCCACTCTTCGGGGATGGGGTTGTAGTCCACCTTTCCCGAGGTGAGGTCGACGTTGCCGACTCTGCCGGCATAACCACCGAGTGCCATAGTGAACTCCTTTGTTGCGAATCAGGAGGGCCGCAGTATAGATCGTGCGCGGCGGCCCTGCGTACACCCCTGCCTCCGCTCGCTTGCGGGAAGGGGCGGCGCTGGTGACCGGAGGGGCAAGCGCCTCTATCGTTGCGGCTGACGCGCGGCCGGCGTGCCCCCAGGCCGGAAGCGATGATGCTGCTGGAGGTCCCGAGGATGGCCGCAGAGGCGGATGGCGGGTGGCGGGAGAGGGTACCGGCGCTGCAGCACCGGGACTTCCGGATCCTCTGGGCGGGCATGTTCTTCTCGTCCGCGACGATGATGTTCCAGTTCTACGCGCAGGGCTGGTTCATCCTGAGTCTGACCGGTTCAGCGTCGCTGCTGGGGCTGCTGGGTGTGGCTCGTGGCGCCGGGATGCTGACGTTCAGCCTGTACGGCGGGGCGCTGGCCGATCGCATGGACCGCCGGACGCTGCTGATGGCGACGCAGGGCGGGGCGCTGGCTGTGTACGGGTTGCTGACGCTCCTGGTGGTGTTCGACACGATCAACCTCTGGGTGGCGTTCGGGCTCATTTTCGTTTCCGCGTCGATCGAATCGATGGATGGGCCGACGCGGCAGGCGCTGCTCCCGAACCTGGTGCCGCGCGAGCACCTGCCGAACGCGATCGCGCTGTTCACGGCAGCGACGATCAGTTCCTACGCATTCCTGCCGCCGATGGCGGGGATCGCGATCGAGACGATTGGCGTGGGCGGCGCCTTCGGGGTGAGCCTGATCGGCCACGTAGTGGTGATAGTGGCGCTGCTGGCGATGCGGACCCGCGGCGAGGCTCCGGTGCAGCGCGACAACATCGTGCACGCGGTGGGCCGGGGCGTGGCCTACGCCACGGAGCGGCCGCGGGTGCGGTGGATCATCCTGCTGAGCCTGCTGACCGGGACGCTCGGGTTTCCGATCATCAGCACGCTCGCGCCCTACTGGATGACGGAAGTGCTTGGCCTGGATGCGATGGGCTGGACGTTCATGGGGTGGTGCTGGGGGCTCGGGGCGGTGGGGGCGACTGTCTACCTCTCAACGCGCGGTCACAGCCGGGGATTGGGCTGGACGGTGATCGGTTCAGCTGCGGCGTTCGGGCTGACTCTGGTGCTCTTCGGGTTCACGCGGTCGGTGCCCCTTGCGGCGGTGTTCTGGTGCCTGAACGGCGCGTGCTTCACGACCAACATGATCTCGTCGACGTCCCTCTTGCAGATGATCGTCGAGGCGGCCTACGTGGGGCGGGTGATGTCGCTGCGGATGGTGTCGTCGGCGTTCAACCAGCTGGCGGCCTGGCCGCTGGGGTCGCTGGCGGACGGGATCGGGGTGGAGCGGATGGTGCGGGGCGTGGCGACGGCGCTGACAGTGCTGGTGTTGGCGGCCCCGCTGCTTTCGCGGGCGGCGCGGACCCTGGACGCGGATGTCGGACGGCGGGAATTTGGAGGCGGGCCTGCGCCCGGCGGACAGGAAGGCGCGGACGCGCGGAGGGTTTCGTAGGAGGGACCGTGAGGAATGCTGAAGTACGAAGTGCGCCGGGGTTGGCGACCGGTGCGGGGCGTGGCCGGTCACCGTTTGTCCACCTGCCAGGGCGGCACTTCGTGCCGGGGTTCCGCCATGGTGGTTGTGAGCGCGGCGTGATTGGCGCCGTGCACCACAGACGAGTGATTCACATGCGATACATCCGATTTCTCCTGCTAGTGATGACCGTGAGCGCGCTGGCGGCTTGCAGCCCGGTGGATGAGCCGGGCGGCGGCGCGGCCACAGCGACAACCGTGCCGGTAGAGACGCCGCTCCTGTTCGGGATCGGGGTGCATATCGAGCCAGTGGGGGCGACCGCGCAAACGGCGGGCAGCCCCGGTGCTCCAGGGGGCTACAACACGGCCCAGGCCTTCGAGCGCGCGGTCGAGGACATCCAGGCGGTGGCCGGCATCGTGGAAGCGCACGACGGACGGCTCACGATCCAGTCGCAGTCGCCGTTCACAACGACGGCGGTCCGCGAGGGTTCGACCGCGCTGGCGGACTGGGAGGATGCGGGCCACGAGATCGGACTGCACTTCCACGAGGACGCGCACCTGGGAAAGGAGACGGCCAGCCTGCCCGTGGAACGCTGGTGCGAAGTGATGCGCGAAGAGGTGGGCTTCCTGCACGACGCCGGCGTGGAGGAAGTGGCGTACTGGAGCGGCGGGAACCTGTACCCGGACCTGCTGGAAGCGGCTGAGTGTGCAGGGCTCTCGGTGAACAGCGACTGGAAGAACCCGGCGACGCAGGAGACCGCGCCGGAGCTGGCGGGAACGGTTCCGTGGCGGCCTTCGGGCGGGACCGACGGGACCGATGTGACCGCGTTCGCGACGCACGACCCGGACGGGCCGGTCGTGTTCCTGCCGGAAGGGGCCTACGACCGGACGGACTACGCCTCGGGGCGGCGCGAGATGACGGACGACGAATACTTCGCGTACCTGGAGGCGAGCCTGCTGGCATCGATCGAGTCCGCCGAAGCCGGGAAGGTGAACGTCTTCCACTTCACGGTGCACCCGGGCGAGTTCCGCGGAAACGCGAGCGACCCGTTCGGAGTGATGGAGCGGTTCCTGGCCGAAGTTGTCGACCCGCTGGTGGCCGAGGGGAAGGTGGAGTGGGCAACGTTCAGCGAGATGGCGGCGGCATTCGCGAGGTGGGAGGACGCGAACCCCGGAGCGGACCCGCGAGCAGGGGCCGAGGGAGCCGCGGGGACGCCCGCAGCCACGGCCACGCCGGCAGTGGGCTCCGCGACGCCCCGTCCGGAACAGCCGGGGGCGGGAAGCGCGCCGCGGGGGGGCAGCGCGTTGCCGGGGAGCGTGGAGCGCGACATCACCTACTGCACGACGGACGGGGAGGAGCTGAAGATGGACCTCTACCGGCCGGAGGATCCCAACGGCGCTGCCGTGATGTTTATACACGGGGGCGGGTGGACAAGCGGGAACAAGAACGGCGGGAGCGGAAGCGAGATGTGGCCCGAGCTGCTGGGGCGGGGCTACCTGGTGGCGTCGATCGATTACCGGCTGGCGCCGGAGCACCCGTTCCCCGCGCAGATGGAGGACGTGACCTGCGCGGTGCTCTACCTGAAGCGCAACGCGGCTGAGCTGGGCATCGACGCGGAACGGATCGGGGCGTACGGCGGGAGCGCCGGCGGGCACCTGGCGTCGCTGCTGGGGACGACTGGTGGCCACGGCTACGAAGGCGGCATCACCTCGCTCACTGCGGAGGTGGCGGCAGTGGTGGACCTGTTCGGGCCGACCGACCTGACGGTGGACTTCGACGGGGCATCCGCGCGGATCATCACGACGGTCTTCGGGGCCACAGACCGGGATTCGAAGGTGCTCGTGCAGGCAAGTCCGGTCCACAACGTGTCGCCCGATGACCCGCCCTTCCTGATCATCCACGGGGAGCTGGACGAGCTGGTGCCGATCGAGCAGGGCGAGGCGCTCTACGACGCGCTGGTGGCGGCCGGAGTAGAGGCCGAGTTCGTGCCCGTGCAGAACGCGAACCACGGGTTCGCGCCGACGGGCGGGCCGATCAGCCCGACGCGGGTGGAGATCACGCGGATGGTTGCGGACTTCTTCGACGAGCACCTGGGGAGCTGAGCGGGAAGCTCAGGCTGCGCCGGCCATCTTGGGGCTGGTGAGCTTCACGTTGCCGCGGTTGCCGAGGACCGAGCGGAGGCTGCGGGCGAGGTCCTCGGTAGCCGCGGCGCGGGGGAAGTCGAACTCCGTTTCGTCGCCGGCGGTGTCGCGGACGACGAGGCGGACTTCGTCGCGTCCGGGGCTGTCCTTGAGCATGGAGACGACCATCTTCAGTAGCGCCTCGTCGGCGAGGACATCTTCGGTCTCGAAGAGGGTGATGGTGAGACGGGCGGTATCGGGGCTGACAGGCGAGGTGACGCCAGGGCGCGCGGCCTCGGTGGTGGCGCCGGACTGGGGATAGCCGCCGACCCGACCGCCGTTCCCGTTCGCGCTGTTCCCGTTCGCGTAGCCATTGCCACCGCCGTAGCGCCCGTTCGGGGGCGGCGAGCCTTCAGTGCGGGGCTCCTCCTGGGGGCGCGGGGGCCTGCGCTTCGGCGTTTCGACCTGCCATTGCTCGGCTACGAAGCCGACGACGGCGCCCTCGGCAGAATCGTACGGGGCGGCTTTACGGACGTTGAGGTTGATGCGATCGCCGCGGTCGCGGATTTCTACGGAACAGACGAGGACGCGGCCCTCGGCCCAGATTTCCTCGCCGGTCAGTTCGATGGTGTCGCTCCAGACGGTGAGTTCGACGGCGCCGGAGAGGTCTTCGAGGTCGGCGACGTAGAACTTGCGGCCGTCGCGGGTGACGCGGGCCTGGACGCGGTTGATCAGGCCCGCGACGGTGACGGTCTGGCCGGCGAGTTCGGCGGTGAGGTCGGCGAGGGTGTGACTGGCGTAGCGGCCGACATCCTGGGCAACGGCCTTGAAGGGGTGCTCGGAGACGTAGACGCCGAGCAGTTCCTTCTCCCAGGCGAGCATGTCCTCCTTGCGGGCGGGGGAGGGTTCGAGTTCGAGGGCGGGCAGCGGTGTTTCAACCTGGCTCCCAAACAGGTCGAACATCGTCGACTGGCCGCTTTCGCGGAGTTCGCGTTCCTTCTTGGCGAGGGTGACGAGGCGCTCGGCGTTCATCACCAGGGTGCCGCGGTCGCCGAGCAGGTCGAATGCGCCCGCCTTGGCCAGGTGCTCGATCGCGCGGGAGTTGGCGGCGGAGAGGTCGGCGCGTTTGCAGAAGTCCTCGAGGTCGCGGTAGATACCGCCCTTTTCGCGCTCGGCGATGATGCCTTCGCAGGCGGCGTTGCCGACATTCTTGACGACGCCGAGCCCGAAGCGGATGGCGAGGGAGCCATCCTGGCGGTGTTCGACGGTGAAGTTATCGAAGCTCTTGTTGATATCCGGCGGGAGGACTTCGATGCCGAGTTTGGAGCACTCGGCGACAGCGGCGGCGATGCGGGCGTGGGTATCGGGGGAGTTCTTGGTGAGCTGGAGGAGGGCCGTCATGTACTGCACGGGGAAGTTGGCCTTGAGCCAGGCTGTCTGGTAGGCGATGTGGCCGTAGCACCAGCTGTGGGCCTTGTTGAAGGCGTAGCCGGCGAACGGTTCGATGAGGTCGAACACGGCGGTGGCGTCTTCTTCGGTGTACCCATTGGCGACGGCGCCGGCGACGAAGCGGCCGCGCTCTTCGGCCATGACTTCGGCCTTCTTCTTGCCCATGGCCTTGCGCATGATGTCGGCCTGGCCGAGGGAGTAGCCGGCGAACTCGCGGGCAATGAGGAGGACCTGGTCCTGGTAGACGATGACGCCGTAGGTCTCATCGAGGATGTCGGCCAGGCGGGGATGCGGGTGGGCGATGGCGATCTTGCCGTGCTTGGCGTCGATGTAGCGGGGGATGTGCTGCATGGGGCCCGGGCGGTACAGGGCCACGAGCGCGCAGAGGTCAGAGATGTTGGTGGGCTGGAGGTCCTGGACATAGCGGCGCATGCCCGCGGATTCCAGCTGGAACACCCCGAAGGTCTCGCCCTTGCCGAGCATCTCCATCGTTTTCGTGTCGCCGTCAGGCAGGTGGACGATGTCGAGTTCGTGGCCGGTGTTTTCCTTCACGAGATCGACGGCGCGCTGGAGGATGGTGAGGTTCGAAAGGCCGAGGAAGTCCATCTTCAGGAGGCCGATCTTGGCGACCTGCTCCATGGCGAACTGGGTGGTGGGGATGCTGTCTTCGTCGCCTTTGCTCGGGCGCTGGAGGGGGACGTGGTCGATGAGGGGGTCGCGGGAGATGACGACGCCGGCGGCGTGGGTGCTCGCGTGGCGGGAGACGCCTTCGAGCTGTTTCGCGGTATCGAGGAGG
>CAUJEQ010000301.1 GCA_963169135.1 Chloroflexota bacterium | reverse complement strand
ATCGCTCTGGAGGTCCACGAAGCGGCGAAGGCTTGCGGCGCGCTGCTGTTCCTCGCCCACCCGGCGCGCGACGGCCTGCTCAAGGTCACTCACGACACGGTGGAGTTCTTCATGTCGGTCGAGGCGGTCAATGGGTCGGATTCGCGGCTGCAGAACATGGCCGCGTCGGGCCTCGCGCATGGGTTTCGCCTGCCCGGCATCGGCGGTTCGGACGCGCACACGGCGGCAGAGGTGGGCCGGGCGGCGACCCGCTTCCCCGTCCGCGTTGAGACGCAGGCGGAGCTGCTGGAGGCCCTGCGGGCGGGGACGTACGAAGCGGTCGCGCTGGAGCACTGAAGGGTCCACGGGGGTCCGGGCATTGCCGCTTTACAGCGCTGGTAACGTAGTTGCGAATCAGATTCTCGGCCGGGAGGTTCGGATGCCGCAAAACCGACGCACGTTTCTCAAGAGCGCTGGCCTTGCCACCGCTGTCGTCTCCGCGGCCCCACTTTCGCTCGCACTCCCGGAGGGGTTGCGAGCCGGCCCATCGCCGGCAATAGCCGCTGGTCCGGGGCCGTTCGCGGGAAGGTTCGGGCTGGAGCTTGGGGGCACGCACGTGGGGACGCCCGCCGCGCTCCGCGGAGGGAACATCGTTGCCGAGGTACTCGAGTTCACCTCCGGAACGGACCTCATTCCCCGCAAGACCATCGGCGACCTCCATTACGAGGAGATCACCATGATGGTGGGCCTCGAAATGGACTCCCTCCTCTGGAATTGGGTGGGGCACATGGTCGACCGGGATCCGGTGCCCATGGACGGCGCCATCCTCTTCGCCGACATGGACTCCAACGTCGTGCGGCGGATGGAGTTCAAGGAGGCGCTGCTGACCGAGGTGAGCCTCCCGGCGCTGGACGCCGCGAGCAATGAGACTGGCCTGCTGACGATCAAGTTCCGGCCGGAGTCGACCGCACTGAAGCCTGGGGGCGGCAAGCTGCCGAACCTGGCGCTGACGAAGCAAAAGAAATGGCTCGCGTCGAACTTCCGCCTCCAGGTGGGCGACCTGCCTTGCACCCGAGTGACCAGGATCGAGACGCTGACCATCAGGCAGCAGATAACGGAATATCGAGAGGGCGGCGACGCTGGCATGGTGCACCTGCTCCCGGGCAAGCTCGAGTTCCCCAACCTCGTCGTGACGTCCTCCGCGCTCGATCTCGGCCCCTGGCAGGCGTTCTTCGACGACTTCGTCCTCGACGGCAACAACGGCCAGACCGACGAGCTCGGGGGAAAGCTCGACATCATGGCGCCGGACCTGAAGACCGTGCTCGCCACGCTGGAGTTCTTCCACCTGGGGATCTTCCGTCTCGCGCCCGAAGAGGTCGAACCATCGAGTTCGAACATCCAGCGCTTCCGCGCGGACCTGTACTGCGAAGGAAATCGCCTGTTCGTCGGCGGACTGCCCAGAGCCTGAGGCGCCCTTCGGACGCCCGCCGGGCCTGGCCTACCCCTCGAACGCCACTTCGATCCGCTGGAGCACCTGCTTTTCTTCGGGCGAGACCTGGCGGCCAACGCCGTACGGCTCGCCGGCGGCGGCTTCGGCCACGGCCGCGGCGCGCATGCAGGTGGTCGCTCTGAGCTCATCCCGGGCCGGCGGGTCCAGGCGCGGAAGCAAGTCCCGAACGTACTCCAGCCACGTGTCGAAAAGCGCGGGTTCAGGCTCAGCCACCAGCCAGCTGGTGAGCAGGGTGGTGGCCTCTTCGCCTATGTCCAGCGTGCGCGCATAGCGCAGGACCTGGTTCCGCTCTGCTTCTTCCAGCTTTCCATCCGCCCATGCGACCGCGATCAGCGGGACCACCGCCATCGCTGTGATTGTCGCCGGGGTCACTCCGGCATCGAGGAGGCGCGCCAACACCTGTTCGTCGGTCATTCCCGCGGTGTTCGCGAGTTGCTTCTTCGCGCGCTCGGTCTCCAGCTTCGCCCTCATCGCGGCCAGGACCTCGGCGTTTTGTCGCTTGAAGAACTCCTCTTCAAGCGTTCGACCCCTCTCACCAAATAGTTCGCCGGTCATCGTGCGGCCCCCCGAAATGCAGTTGGTGATCCCATCATGGGCGCCCGAGCGCGCGATAGAAACGACCACGAGGGTGAGGTTCGGCGGCCGGACGGCCGTGAAGTAGGGCGCATCCTGTCAGGGTTGCGACGGAAGGCAGGCCAGCCAACTTGAGGGGCCGTCTGCACTGCCGTCTCTTGAGACGTGGCGGCTCACCCCTCGCCGAACCACCTGCGCGCCTGGAGGTGCTCAGTGTCCTGGTGGATCAGCAGCAGGGCAACGAAGTGTTCGAGCGCGTGCGCCACGCACTTTTCGGCCGCCCAGGCAAGGTCGACTTCGCCCGCGGGCCAGACGCCGGTCCGCTTCCACTGTTCCGGCGCCAGCGACTTGAAGAGTTCGACGGTCGCTTCGCGCTGGCGCATGAACTCGCCGGCCAGGTCCACGACGTCGCCCTCAGCGCGGTAGGCGTTCGCCATATAGCCAGCTTCATCCCACGGTTCTAAGACGGGCCGATCCTCGTCGATCATCCGGCGGACCCGCGGCTGAAAGACGCCCGTTTCGACGGCGATGAGGTGCGAGACGTGCTGGTGGGCCGACCATTCGCCGTCAACCTGTTCGTGCTGGCGGTGGGCGACGAGCGAGGCTGCCCAGTCGACGCCCTTCACACTGAGCTGAAGGCGGGCCATGAGGGTGGGGTCGGGGATGCGCTGTTCGGCCATCTGGTACACGCCCGGATTGGGGGATTCCCCGCCGCGAATCGGTCTGGCTGCCGATGGGCCGGGGTACGCCAACGGTACTAGCCTGACCGAAGAATGGCCATCGATCCGACCGCCGCAGGCACCCCATCGGGCGCCCACGTTTCGCTGCACGAAGCGGGGCAGCTGGCGCGCAGCCGCGGCCCGATCGGCGACCGGAGCGGGAGTCAGCCTGGTTTTAGCGTTCCCTCGGCTGATGCCGGGCCTATCCGGAACGCAAGCCGGCCGCAAGCGCAGGCCGCCTCGGCGCGGGCCGGGGCCCGGACGGCGGCGCCGCACACACCGATAAGTTCGAACACCCCGGCCGACCCCGACCAGTGGGACGGCATGCTCAATCGCCTGGGACAGAAGTACAACGTCCCGCCCTTGTTCCTGAAGGCGGTCATGTTGATCGAAAGCGGCGGGCGGCCCGACGCGGTCGGCGACGGCGGGCACTCGGTCGGGCTGTACCAGCTGCACGACCAGGGGTACGGCCACGGCATGGGCGACCTGCGGTTCGACCCGGAGGCGAACGCCGACCGCGCAGCGCGCGGGCTCTCCGAGGCGTGGCATGCGGGCGAGCGGGCCGGGTACACAGGTGAGTATGCCGTACGGGCCGCCTACGACTACTCGTTCAACCCCGGGGGCGGTTTCGCTTACCAGGGAGACGCGCTGGTGCGGACCTACAACCAGCTGCTGGCAGAGCAGGGCCTCGCCGGGCTCGCCTAACGTTGACCCGCGCATGCCGGTGGGGGTTGGAACGGGGTGCTATGATCGTCCTTCGCGATCCCTTCGCCAGTGCGCGAAAGAACGATGGGAGGTGACCCCGACATGGTGACCGCCGGATACCTTGAGCGAAGCGTCTCCGTCGATGGGCTCAACTTGAGCTACCAGGAATGGGGCAGCCCTTCGGCACCGCCGATTGTGATGCTCCACGGCTTCGGCGTCTCGGGACACATGTTCGATGAGTTCGCCGAGCGCATGCAGGACCGTTACCGGTTGCTTGCGCTGGACCAGCGTGGCCACGGCGATAGCGACTGGTCCGAGGGCGGCGACTACTCGCGGGATGCGTTCGTTGCCGACCTGGAGGGGTTCCGCAAAGCCCTCAATCTCGACCGGTTTATTCTCATCGGTCACAGCATGGGCGGGCTCAACTCGGTCTCGTACACGAACGCCTACCCGCAGCACGTCCGAGCGCTAGTGCTCGTGGATGTCGGTCCGGAGTCGGCGAAAGAGGGTGTGGACAACATTGTGCGGTTCACCCGCGGCCCGGACGAACTCGAGTTCGAGGAGTTCGTCGAAATGGCGCACCGCTTCAACCAGCGGCGCACGCTCGAAAACATCCGCGAGCGGATGCGCCACCGCCTGAAGCCGACCGAGAGCGGCAAGTGGACCTGGAAGTTCGACAAGCGTTTCCGCCAGCCGGAGAGCGGCTTGAAGATCGGCGGCACGCTCAGCAACGACGAGTCGTGGCAGCTGTTCCGCAACATCGGCGTACCGACGCTCCTGGTGCGCGGCGGCGAGAGCGATGTGCTCACTCCCGAGGTAGCGGAGCGCTGCTCCCAGGAGATCGGCCGGGCGCGGCTGGTGGTGGTCCCGGGCGCGGGCCACAGCGTCCCGGGCGACAATCCCGATGCGTTTACGGAGGCAGTCCGCGAGTTCCTGGCGGACGTGGAAACTGGCCAGTTCGAGCCGGTGCCGGACGGCCCGGCGCTGGAGCAGCTGGTCGAGGAGCACACGGCAGCGCGCCGGCGCGGCCCGAGCATGACCACGCTGGTGATCGCCGGTGTCGGAGCGACGCTCGCGCTTGCGGGTATGGGCTACCTGGTGCGGCGCCGCGCCCAGAAGCGCAAGCAAAACAAGCCGTTGCGCGCGCGGGCCACCGCGGCGGCGGTCCATCTCCCCGCGCTGCACGCAGTCGATGTCGACCAGGCGCGGGAGCGGGCGGCCGAGGTCGTCGCGCGGCTTGGAGCCGTGGGGGCCAACGGTACGCGCCGCGCGCGGAAGTCGTTCAACGAAGTGGACCTGGAGAAGGCGCGCCACGCCGCTCATGAGGCGTTGGCTGTACTGTCGGAGGGGTCGCGGCACGCACCGGAGGTCCTTCGCGAGGCGGCACACCGGGTTGACACGAAGGCCGTCACGCAACGCGGAGCCTCGGCGCTCGAACGGAGCCGCCATGCCGGGGGCACCGCGATGCGCCTGGCAGGCCGGCTCGCCCACCGCAAACAGCGCAGAAGCCACAGGGTGATGCGTTGGCGGAACTGACGGTCAACGGAGCGACATTCTCGTTCGATGACGTCGGCACCGGGAGCCCGGTGTTCGTGTTCGTGCACGGGTTCGCCTGCGACCGGCAGGCATGGGCACCCCAAGTGGAAGACCTGAGCCGCGATCACCGCTGCATCAACGTGGACCTTCGCGGGCGCGGCGGTTCGGCGGCAGTGCCGCCATTCGATGTGGTGACGGCTGCCGACGATGTCGCGGCACTTATCGGCGAGCTTGGCGTCGCGCCCGCGGTGATCGTGGGCCACAGCCTCGGCGGCGTCATTGCGCTGGTGTTGAACGAACGGCACCCGGACCTGGTGCTGGGGACGGTCATCGGCGATTCACCGGTCGATCCGGGCCTTGCCGAGGGCCGCGGGCCCGGCCTTCCCGAGCGCATCCGGGAAGCCCGCTCGATGGAGCCGGCCGGGCGGATGGTGGAGCGCTTCTGGAGTGAGGCGACCCCACCAGACGTCCGTGCCTACGGCCAGGTGCTGATGACGTGCCCGCCCGACGTAGCGGCCGGCATGCTGGATGGATTTCCGGAGGTGGCAGCGCGCTTCGGCGAACTCGTGCGGCTTGCCGACACGAAGCCCTTCATGGCCATCTGGGCTGGTACGCCGCTGGGTGCTCCGGCCTGGCTGCGCGACCAGACGATGTTCGTTCGGCAGGAGCCAATCGCCGGTACCGGACACTTCTTCCAGCTCGAACAGCCAGCGATTACGAGCGCGCTATTGCGGGCCTTCCTCGATGACATCGCGCATGACCCGCGAGTTTCCCCGGACTGAACCGTCGGTCGTTGGGCCGGAACGGCGATGAGCGGTAAGGTTGAGCGAATGGTTAAGTCTCGCACCCGGCAGCAACCGCGTTCGACTGTCGGTGGACGAGACACGTCGACTTCCTGGCAGCCGATATTCACGGGCGCCATCGTGGCGGTAGCCGTTAGCTTCATCGTGCTCGTCGTCGTCGCGGCCGACAGCTTTGGCGGTTCGGGAGGCGGCGACGGCGGCGCCGGGGTCAGTCCGACGGAGACGGCCGGCGCGGATACTTCGACGCCGGACCCGGCCGCGACAGGCTCGCCCGGGAACACTGACCCCACGCGCACGCCCACGAACGAGCCGGGCCCCGACGGCAGCATCGTGGTCGCGTGCAACGATATCCTTGCACCGCTGGACAAGCAGCACCGCCTGCCCGCCGATTGCGTGCCGCCCGACCTGGAGGAGGTCCCGGGGGCGATCTCCGCGCAGGGTGCCCAGTATCTGCGCACTGAAGCGCTGGCGGCGCTGCGGGAGATGTTCGACGCGGCCCGCACCGATGGCTTCGTCTTACAGGTGAACAGCTCGTTCCGGAGCTACCAGACGCAGGCGGACACCTACAACTACTGGGTACAGACGTACGGCAAGGAGCAGGCGGACCGCACGAGCGCCCGGCCCGGCCACAGCGAACATCAGCTCGGGACAACTGCTGACGTTGGCGCGCGCGGGCAGTTCCTGGAGGACTTCATCGGCACCGCCGAAGCAGACTGGCTGGCGGAGAACGCCTGGAAGTACGGGTTCATCATCAGCTACCCGGACGGCAAGGAAGGCATAACGGGCTATGCCTACGAACCGTGGCACGTCCGCTACGTCGGCCAGGCGGTCGCTGCCGATGTCCAGGCGAGCGGGCTGACCCTCCGGGAGTTCCTGCTGAAGTAGCCGGCGGTTGCCGCGTGAGTCTCATGATGCAACACTCCGGGCGATGTCCTGAAACGGATCGTTGGAGGAACGCATTGGTACCCGCATCGCCGACCGAAGAACTCCTGGTCGAACAAGCCGACCATATCTTGACCATCACCCTGAACCGGCCCGACCGGCTGAACGCGATCAGCGGGCCGATGCTGAACGCGCTCTCGTCGACGCTCCAGGCAGCCAACATTGACCCTGATGTCCGCGTGGTCATCCTCACCGGGGCCGGCCGTGGCTTTTGCTCGGGCCTCGACCTGAAGGACCAGACCGCCGGGGGCGATGGCGCGATCCAGCCGGGCCGCCGCGGATACCAGCTGTTCGACCTCCACAACTCGCCGCCGATCGTCATCAACCGGATGGACAAGCCGATCGTCTGCGCGCTGAACGGCGCCGCGGCTGGCTATGGCATGGACCTGGCGCTGGGGTGCGACATTCGCATAGCGAGCGAGAACGCCAAGCTTGGTGCGGTGTTTGCCAAGCGCGGCGTGCTCCCGGAAAGCGGCGGCTGCTGGTACCTTCCCCGGCTGCTGGGCTGGGCGAAGGCGGCCGAGGTGGCTTTCCTCGGCGACGTGCTGGACGCGAACCGCTCGCTCGAACTCGGCCTCGTCAACAAAGTCGTCCCCCACGATGACCTGATGACCGAAGCCCGCAAGTGGGCGACCCAAATCGCGAATAACGCACCCCTGAGCGTCCAGTCGACCAAGCGCATGATGCGACTCGGCCAGGATGAGACGTTCGAGGCCGCCGTGGACCACATCTTCCTGCAGCTGCTCCCGCTCTTCCAGAGCGACGACTTCAAGGAAGGCCTTTCGGCGTTCGCAGAGCGCCGCGAACCGCAGTTCAAGGGCCGCTAGGCTTCGCCATTTCGCCGTCCGCCGCGAGGTTTTCAAGCAACCGTTCCACCGCGCGCGGTGACTCGAGCCGCAGGAAGCACTTTCCCGCGGCTCGCGCGTCTTCCATCGCCCGCTGGAAGATCTGGCGGTTCTGGCGGTGCCGGGAAACGTTGTAAGCGATGAGCGAGTCGTTGGGGCTCCACAGCATGAGCTGGTCCCAGAACTTCTCCCGGTTCGTGCCCCAGAGCAACTCCTTGCTCCGCCAACGCCTCCAGGACCGCGCGAGCACCCGCCGCGTGGTCAGGCGAAGCGGGAAGTCGAGCCAGATGATCGTGTCAGCCCGCGGCCAGGTCAGGTGACGGGTATGGCGCAGGTAATTCCCGGCGCTCACCCATGTGTCCCCGGTGTGCGACTCGATGAGCCTGGCGCGAAACTCCTCGTCCGACGGCGCGGTCCAGCCCGGCTTCCAGAACAGTGCGTCGAGCTCAATGAACGGCCCGCCGATGCGCCGCGCGATCTCGGCGCCGAGCGTGGTCTTCCCCGAACAGCTCGGCCCGACCACGATGATGCGCCGTCCGATCCGGGGGGCCGAAGGTTTGTGCGCGGGCATGTGCCTTACATCCGGTCCTTCAGGCTCTCCGGGAGGTCGTCGGGGATCTCACTCACCGGTTGTGTTGCCAGGGAGACCGTGATGTCGAAGATGTCGCCCCAGGCCGCCTCGTAATAGTCCCCTGGACCCTCGTCTTCGGCCTCCCAGACGAGGATGACCTGGGGCATGCCCTCGGGAGCATTGACCCAGTACTCGCCGAGCAGGTTGGCATGGATCGGGTGCTCAAACGTCTTGCGCCGCTCGAACGCGGCGAGGCCCTGGAGCACGTTGGTGCCGGGCTTGAAGTGGAAATAGGCCACGTAGAGCGACATGCGGCGGGATTATACGGCCCGTCGCGGCAGTCCGGGGCCGGAGGGGCCGCTTCTGGTAGACTAGCGCCGCGCCCGGGGCCGTTGAACCCGGACGACGCGGGAGCTGCCGATGTACCGTCGAATCCTTGCTGGCGTGGTTGGCCAGGGAAAGACCAGGGACTTCCTGGCCGCGATGCGCGAAGCCAATGACTTCCAGCTGGGCCGCGGCATCCGCGCACGGACCGCGATCTGGGGGGCAATGACGGGACAGAACAACTCGGTCGTCATTGCCGCCGACTTCAACACGCTTGACGACCTGGAGAAGTGGACCGATATGGCTACGGAGGATTCGCGTTTCGCGATAGTCCGCCGTACGGTGCGCACGCACATGGTCTATGAGGATTCGAAGGTCTCCATTCATCGCCTGGCCTACCACTCCGAGGGACTGATGACCTCCGAGGACGCGACGGCGCCGCGGAAATTCATGCGCGTGCTGAGCGGCGAGGTCCAGCCGGGCCACCATCGCGACTTCGTGCTTTCGGTCTCGCAGGCTCTGGAGTACCAGAAACAGCGCGGGATCGACGCGCACACCAGCGTGTGGTCGGCCATGACGGGGCACACGAGCGGCGTCTCCATCGTTGCGGAGTTCGATTCGCTGACCGCCCTTGAGAAGTTCGACGAGATGGCCGTGACGGACGCGGAGTTTGGCCGTCTCCGGGCGGCGACGCGCGCCTCGATGGTCTTCCTGACGAGCGAGACGCAACTGATGCGCAACCTGATGTAGGCCCGGGCGTTCGGGACACGGAAAAAGGGGTGGCCGTTACGACCGCCCCTTTGTGTTGATGCGCGGTTGCCGCGGGGCGATTCCTAGCAGCAGGCGCGCGGCTGGCCGCTTTCGTCGCCGGTCTGGAAGCTCGAGCCACATGCGCACGACTTCACGGCGTTCGGGTTATAGATGCTGAACCCGCTCTTCATGATGTCGTCGACGTAGTCGATCTCCGCACCCTGGAGGTACTGGGCGCTTTCCGGATCGACGAGAATGCGGACGCCCGACTTCTCAATGACGATGTCGTCATCTTCGGACGCGCGTGCGAGCGCCATGCCGTACTGGTAGCCGGAGCAACCGCCGCCAGCGACGAAGACGCGCAGGGCGCCCTCTGGCAGTTCCCGGGCTTCGAGGAGGGCTCGGGCCTTCTCGGCGGCCTTATCGGTGATGTTGACCAGGGTCACGGGCGCTTCGGATTCGATCGTCATGTGCGTAGCCTCCACGGCGGTATTGGTGGCGAATTTCGTGACGCAACCGTGAGCGGTGGCAATCACTATGGAAAGCATAGCGACGCGGCGGGCGGTCGTCCATGCCGGTGGTGTCGGCAGTTGTCGGTCACATGGCGCGGCTTTACCCTCCTGACATGACTCAGCCTTCCCGCGTCATCTACCTTCCCCCCGGCGTTGTCGCCGGGACGCCCATGCCGCAACCGGCCGCGGCGATCGGATCGGGCGTGCCGTTCGACCGCAATTTCTTCGAGAACATCTTGCCGCCGTCGATTGCCAGCTTCTGCCAGCAGGCGAACTGCCCGGTCCCGGTGGTCGAGGTGAGCACCGTCGACGGCATGACCCACTACGTGAACGGTATCAGCGGGCTCGCTGATACGTGGGTCGCTCTGCAGACAGCCCGTCCGGAGCACACCCACCCCATACAGGTATTCCTCCCTTACCAGACGATCTATCGCGTGGAGATCCACCCGGAAGAAGATGAGGGCCGCCGCCACCTGGGGTTCGTGACTCCGGCCCATTTGCCGCGCAAGTCAAGGGGAGCGAAACCTGCGCTGTCCAAGCCGAAAGATGTGACTCCCCCGGAATAGCCGAACACTTGTGCTACTCGTCCCCCGTTCTGGCACAATAGGCGGATGACACCGACCGCCGTCTCGTCGTCGCTCGACCGGTTCAGCGGTTCAGCGCGCGCGTGGTTCAACGACACATTCGCCGCCCCGACGGCGGCGCAGGAACTTGGCTGGGACGCCATTTCGCGGGGCGAGCACACGCTGCTCCTCGCGCCCACCGGATCGGGCAAGACGCTCGCTGCGTTCCTCTGGTGCCTGGACCGGCTGGCCGCGCGGGCTCCGTTACCTGTCGACAAACGCGGGCGGGCGATCCGCGCCGGCGTGTCGGTGGTCTACGTTTCGCCCATCAAGGCGCTTTCGTATGACATCGAGCGCAACCTGCGCGCCCCGCTCGCGGGCTTGCGCATCGCCGCGGCCCGCGAGGGCCTGCCTGTGCCTGACATAACGGTTGCCACCAGGACCGGTGACACCTCCGCGCGCGAACGCGAGGACATCCGCAAAGATCCGCCGGACATCCTCATCACCACGCCCGAGTCGCTCTACCTGATGCTTACGTCGCGGTCGCGCGATGTGCTGGCGACGGTGAACACCGTGATCGTGGACGAAATCCACACGATGGCCGCGACCAAGCGTGGCGCCCACCTGGCGCTCTCGCTGGAACGGCTCGAGCGGCTGACCGGGAGGCCGTTCCAGCGCATCGGCCTCTCCGCGACACAGCGGCCGCTGGAGGAAGTGGCGAAGTACCTTGGGGGCGACCGCCCGGTGCGCATCGCCGACGCCGGCGCGCGGCGTGAGCTCGACCTGAAGGTCGTCGTACCGGTGGAGGATATGGCGCGGTTGGGCGAGCTTGCCGGGGCCGGGCCGGAGCAGCGTAGCTCCATCTGGCCGGCGCTGTATCCCGAGCTGCTGGGGCTCGTCCGGGCGCATCGCTCGACGCTGATTTTTGTGAACAACCGGCGGCTGGCCGAACGGCTGGCCGCGCGGATCAATGAGCTTGCGGGCGAGGAATTGCTCCGCGCACACCATGGTTCGATCTCACGCGAGCAGCGGCTGGAGGTCGAGGAACGGCTGAAGGCCGGCCTCCTGCCCGGGCTGGTATGCACGAGCTCGATGGAGCTGGGGGTCGACATGGGCGCGGTCGACCTCGTTATCCAGGTTGAGTCGCCCAAGTCCGTTGCCCGAGGGCTCCAACGTGTTGGCCGGGCCGGCCACCAGGTGGGGGCCACCAGTACCGGGCGAATCTTCCCCAAGTACCGGGGCGACCTGCTCGAGTGCGCGGTGGTCACTGGCCGCATGCGCGCCGGGCTCATCGAAAAGACCGAGGTACCGCGGAACCCGCTGGACGTGCTCGCCCAGCAGGTCGTGGCGGCGTGCGCGGTGGAGGACATGAGCGTCGACGACCTGGGAGCAATGGTGCGGCGCACCTACAGCTTCACCACGCTGAGCGGCGACCAGCTCGAAGGGGTCCTGGGGATGCTGGCGGGCCAGTACCCGTCGGACGAGTTCGCCGACCTCAAGCCGCGGATCATCTGGGACCGCGAGACGAACCAGCTCTCGAGCCGTCGCGATGCGAAGACGATCGCTGTAGTGAACGCGGGGACCATCCCGGACCGGGGCCTGTACGGCGTGTTCCTTGGCGTGGGCGGTCCGCGCGTGGGCGAGCTCGATGAGGAGATGGTTTACGAGAGCCGTCCCGGCGAGACGTTCCTCCTCGGCGCGACCACGTGGCGGATCGAGCAGATTACGCGCGACCAGGTGATCGTCTCGCCGGCGCCCGGCGAGCC
>CAUJEQ010000300.1 GCA_963169135.1 Chloroflexota bacterium | reverse complement strand
CACTCTTGGCCGACAATCGCAGGTCACGCGCGGGGCCCGGTGGCCCGTCCGGAGACCCAAGGCCAGCCCGGCGCGAAATCGGTTCTCGTGGGGGCCGCCTGCGAGGGAGCGCGTCGACCTCGGGACCCTCCCTCACGGTCGGGGCTCGCCCACCCCCTCCCCCCTCCCTGCCACACGCCCCTTGGCGCTCCTCGCCTCCCCCGCCCACTCTCACCCCATGTCCCCGCTCGCAACTCGCAACTCCTGCCCCACTTGGCGCTCCGCCCCCCAAACGAACGCAGTGGAACGCACGTGCGTTCCACTGCGTTCACCAAGCGTTCGAATGCGTTCCCAAGCAGCAGATTTCTTCCCCGGCAACGCACGCCCTTTCCCCCGGGCCCACGCACGCCGACGCACGTGCGTCGCAATTGGTCGGCCATGCGTCGGAATGCGTCACCAAGGTGGAGTTTTTTCTGCGCGACGCACGGCCCAACGGCCTCGAAACTCGAAACTCGATCCCCCCTGCCACTTGATTCGCACCATGGCGGTCACCGCCGGCGCTACTATGTTCGCCTGGAAGGGTGACCCATGTACGAACAGATCCTCCTCGATATTGACGACCCGGTGGCGACCATCAGTCTCAACCGGCCAGACAAGCTCAACTCGATCACCGATCGCATGGGCCGCGAGGTCCGCCACGCCGTGGCCGAAGCCGAGCGTTCGGACAAGGTTGTGGGCATCGTGATCACCGGTGCGGGCCGAGGCTTCTCGGCCGGAGTCGACATGGCCGAACTGCAGACGATCCAGTCCACGGGCCTGATTTCGTCGATCCGGGGAAAGGACGACCTGCCGCCCGCACACCCCGGCGACCCGGCCATGGGCGACGACTTCCGCGAAGGGTGGCCATTCCTGCTTGCCGTCAGGAAGCCGGTGATCGCGGCCATCAACGGCCCCTGCGCGGGCTACGGGTTCTCGCTGGCGATGTTCTGCGACCTGCGCTTCGCCTCTGACCAGGCGACGCTCATCCCCTCCTTCTCGGCCCGCGGGCTCGTCGCTGAACATGGCACGAGCTGGATTCTGCCGCGTCTGCTGGGGCCATCGAGGGCGCTCGAAGTATTGTGGAGCGGTCGCCGCTTCGACGCCGCCGAGGCCCTCCGCCTGGGGCTGGTCAACCGCGTTGTTGAACCTTCCCGCCTTCTCGATGAAGCGAAGGCATACATCCGCGACCTTGCGGCGACGTCATCGCCGGCTTCGCTCAGGTTCATCAAGAGCCAGGTCTACCGGCATCTCATGCTCCCGCTCGGTCAATCGATGCAGGACACGAACCGGTTGCAGGACCTCACCGTCACGCTGCCAGACTTCCGCGAAGGGTTGCAGTCGTTCCTGGAGCGGCGCGAGCCCCGCTTCTCCCGGGTGACCGGCGCCGAGTGAATCGGTGGTGGCGCGGTTCACAGAGCCGGCGCGCAAGGGCCGGGTAGGATGGATCGCATGAGCACTACTCCCGGGGCTGTGCCCGGCTACTCCTGGCGGGTCGCCAAAGGCGATGGCGAGAGCGTGACGGTCATCGCCTTCACGCCCGACGACGACCAGGCGGCCGGCGCCACCCTCACCTTCGGCACCCAGGCCACCGGCGAGCACCGGGCCACGCTCGAGGGCGAAGTCGGGGTCGAACACCGGCGGCGCGGGCTCGGGAGCGCGATCCTGTCCTGGGCCGAAACGGCCGCGCGCGAACACTTCGCGGAAATGCTGGCGGGCGGCCAACCTGTCACGTTCCGGGTCGACATCGATACCCCGGGCGACGACGCGACCCGGCTCTACCAACGCCATGGGCTCGAACTCGCCGTGGCCGAAGACGAGATGACCCGCCCCCTCGACGACGTGCCGAACCTGCCCATCCCCGCGGAGTACACCGTCCGCCACTGGGACCGGATGTCGGCGCCGCTGTTCTACCACGCCTACGATTCAGCGTTTCGCGACCGGCCGGGCTTCCCCGGGTGGGACGAGATGCGCTGGTGCGCCACCTACACGGGCTCGGAGGACTTCCAGCCGCGGCACTGCCTGGTGGTCCTCGATGGCCCCGAACCGGCGGGCTACGCGGTCTGCTGGGTCGAAGGCGGTACGGGCTGGATCATCCAGATGGGCGTCCGGCCCGAGTGGCGTGGGCAGGGGCTCGGCGCGGCCATCCTCTCGCAGGTGATGCAGAGCTTCGCCGGGGCGGGCCTGAAGACGGCAGCCCTTGAAGTGGCGACGAACAACCCCACCGCCAGGCGGCTCTACGAGCGCATGGGGTTCGAGCGCACGCACTCGTGGCAGTCGTGGCGGAAGCCCCTGGCCGCCGGGAGCTGACTCTCGCCAGGGGGACGCGGCCCCTACACTGGCACCATGGAGATTGCGAGCCGCCCGGGCTGGTGGAACCCCCGCTGGGGCTGGAAGACCTGGCTCATGGCGGCACTCATGGTCTTCCCGACGCTCGGGTTTGCTGTCTGGGTGCTTATCGAGGCGGGAGGCGAATCGCCCATCGACCCCGCGACGCAGGCCCTGGCCGAACAGAACGCGGGCGCGCCGGTCATCGCCATTTCCGGGACCGAACACACCATCTACCACTCCCCGGGTCCGTTGCCGACATCTCCCGAACCGCGGGCCGATGGCCGGGGCACGCTGGTCTGGTTCACCAGCCCCAGCTGCGCCCGCTGCGACGACATGCTCTTCGTCCACACGGTGATGGCCGGGTACCGTGAGCAACTCGTCTTCGTCGAAAAGTCGACCGACCGCGACACCGCGGATGAGCACTACGGCGTCACGGCCGTGCCGGCGTTCCTCTTGCTCGATGCGGAAGGGAAGGAGATGGGACGGTTTGGGTTCGCGCAAGACGAAGCGGCGTTCCGGCTGGAGCTGGCGAAACTGGTGGCGCAGCCGGAGTAGCGGGTCAGTCGCGTTCGATGGGTACCGGGACGAGGGCGAGCCTGTGCGCGTGGGCGTGCAGCGGCAGCGGTATCGGCATGAAGCGCGGGAGCTGAATGAAGACGAACGTAGCGGCGCCAATGAGGCCCATCGCCGCCAGCACCGGCCGCGCGCCGGCGACTTCCACGCCGATGCCCATGAGCAGCAGCGGAAGCACGACGAAGGAGTCAGTGAGGGTGGCCTGGACAGCGAAAACGCGCGACTGATGGGCAATGGGGGCGGCGGCCGTGAGAGCGACTCGCGCCGAGACGAGGGCGAGCGTGACGGCCAGGCCCACGAGGAACGCGACCGGGAACGCCACCATGAATGTCGTATTGAGACTCGCTTCGAGGTCGACGAGCGGGCCTACCTGGCTCAGGGTGAGGACCGCTTCGAGACCGTAGTCCAGGGAGGCAAGGGCGAAAACGCCGATAACCATCGAGACGAGGGCGAGTCGCATGACCTTCTGGGAGACCTCGGCCGTGACAGCGGCAGCCGACCAGGCAAGCCCCGCCAGGACGCCGGCCACACCCGGTGCCACGAGGAAAATCCCCCACTCCTCGCCGAGAGAGATGTCGTTCCGGAGGTAGAGGGGCAGGGCGACGACGATCCCCTGGATGATCATGGTCTGCACGGCGAGGACCGCGAGGGCATCGCGAGCCATGGGGGAGCGCTTGAAGACCCGGAGGGAGTCGCGCAGGGAAGAGTGGTCGCCCGAAGGTTCGCGGGCGGGACGGCCATGGTTGAGGGAGAGTGCGACCGTGATGGCCGAGAGGGCGACCCCCGCGACGACCGCTCCCGCGAGCATCGCCTGCGTCCCGCCGATAACGAAGAGCAACGGCGCGAGGGCCAGCATGCCCACGCCCTGGCCGGCGTACTGCAGGGCCACCCCGAGCGAGTGCGGGGTAGCGCGGCCCTTGCCGCAGAGGACGCGGACCATGGCCATTTCAGAGGGGGAATAGACCTGGGAGACGGCCGAGTAGGCGAAGATCACGCCGGCGCCGACCGCGGCGGCGTTGAATTCGAAGAAGCAAAGCCCGATGACAAGGGTGCGGAGAATAGCGCCGAGAGCCATCCCGCGCCCGGGGCCGATGCGGTCGGCCAGCGCGCCGCCCATGACACCGAAGAGCAGCGACGCTCCCGTGGTGGCGATCAGGAGCGAGCTGAGACCGACGGCCGACTTATCGCTCGTCCCGGCGACGACGAAGAGGCTCGCGAACAGGAGGTTCTGGGCGACCTGCCCCGAAAACCTCGCAGAGTAGTACAAGAGCAGGCCCGGCCTCATCGTCCCACGCACCACCACCAGTTCTTTCACACAGTAGTTAACGGTAATGCGGGAGCGATGCAGCAGGTGGCTGCAGGCTGGCCCACGATCCTACCCTTGTCGCGAACCGTATCACGGCCAGGCGGCATCCGCCGAAAGGTATGGGAAATTCTTCACAAATCGCGAAAAAATCGGGGAAACCCTGGGGCAGGTTGTCGGGCGGCGTGGTGACGACACCAGGCTGTGTGCGCCCCCTGGTCCGGGCTTAGGCCAGCGGGTGACCGTCGGGGGCCAACTTTAAGCGATGGCCCGAAAAAAGCGTCACCGCTCCGTCGGGCTCGGCAATCGAGCGGAGGTACTCAGGCGGCAAACGCTTCAGGAAGCCGACGGCGCACGGCACACAGATCCCGTGGGACAGGTTCTCGGCCGCGCGAGAGCCGTAAACGGAGGCGTTGCACCACGCGCAGACGACCGACGGATTCTCTCTCTGCATTTCCACCCAACGGTATCACCAGCGGGGCATAGGCTGGCACGTTCCGGCGAGTAGTCACCTGCCTGTCACGAAGGTTTCACCTGTCGCCGCGTAACGCGGCCGCAGGTGCTGGATGCAGGCAAACGGTGGGCTCCCCGCGCCATCGAGCGCAGCGTCGTGGAAAGCTTCCCACCCGCCGTGTCGCCTCGCACCAGGGACGGCGCGTTGAGTCGGAACTCGCGCCCGTTCCCAAACGGGAATGTTCCCTGGTTCCCGCCCGGGAACCCTCATTCGGGCGGTCGGGAACAAGCCCGGGACAGTTCCAAAGTGGGTAGCCCGGATCCTCCCAATCGGGAAATTCCCCGATGGAGACCGGGCGCGGAGTGGAGGAGGCTGGGGGCATGACCGATGACTTCCCGATCCTTGCCGCGGTCGCGGCGAGCCCGACCCATCCGTACGAACTGCTCGAACACCTGCAGGCATTGGGCGTCCGCGTGACCCGGAGCACGCTCTACCGGCGAGTGGATGGGCTCATCGGACGGGGCTACTTACAGGCTGAGGATGGGCGCGGGGACACCGGGCACTTCCGCCGGCTGTTGCGGCTGACTGACGCGGGCCGGGACGCAGCCGGGAAGGAAGCGGCCGAGGTGCTCCGCCGGGAGCCACTCGAATCGCCGCTGTTCGCGCTGGCGGTCGCGGCGGCCGGCGTTTCGCAACGCCAGGACGCGCTGGGCGTCCTGCGTCCACGTCTGGCGGCGGCCGCCCGGCGGCTGACCGAGCAGGAGCGGACGCTAAGGGAAACGGAGGCGGACCCGTGGAGCCAGGCGGCCCGGGAGCGGCGCATCGCGCATTTGCAGGCGGACATTGGGTGGCTGCAGGGGCTCCTGGGGCGGCGGTTTGCGGGGCACGGGATGGAACGCATCACCCGGCGAGCGGGTTAACCGCCTGAAGGCCATCGACCGAAGGGAATCCCTGGTCGAACGTCCACAGTTCATCGATCCGATAGTGCAAACAGAGGGCTGCAATCTGGACATCAAAGACAGCGGCTCCGGTGGGTCGCAGCCCCTGGGCCAACGCGAGCCAGGCATCGTTGAATCTGGGTGGCGGCATCAACGGCGGCATGAGCCGCACGGCGCGCTGCAACAGGAGGTACGCGCTCTCCGGAGCAACCGCGTAACCGCGCGGCTCGGTCATCGTTCGCCAGAACTCACCCAGGCAAACGAACGGGATGTGGACCGGGCTGCCCGCCTCGGCGGCATGCTGGAGTTCCTCTCCGAGCCGGGGGCGCAGGTCGCTCGCTGGGCCGAGCAACGCCACGAGTACGTTGGTGTCGAGGGCGATGCGCTTCAGGTTGCAGCCCGCTTCCGGCTCATTCGCTCGGCAGCGCGTTCGAGATCATCCAGGAGTTTCCACGCATCTGAGGCGTAAAGGTCTTCCCGAGAAGCGTCCCCGGGTGTGCCCCAGCCTCGTACGCGCTCGTTCGCCCGGTGCAGCGCCAGGCGATGGCGCAGGCCGTCCTCGACAAGCTCGCGCAAGGTGACGCCCTCGTCGATGGCGGCCTTCTTCGCTGCCTTCAGGAGCTCGTCGTCGATCTCGACGGTCGTCTTCATGGGCCCATATTACCATATACCCGTAGACCCATATCTACGGTCTAACCCCTGGGCAGGCCGAGGCCGCGCATGGCGATGATGTTGCGCTGGATTTCGCTGGTGCCGCCGCCGATGGGGCTGGTGGTGCTGTGCATATAGAAGCGTGGGAAGCGGCCGCCCATGGCGCTGGTATCGTCGCGGTCGGTGACCTGGCCGTAGAGGCCGGCGAGCTGCATGGCCGTACCGGCGAGGCGGACGTCGAGTTCGCTGGAGAACAGCTTGGCGATGGAGGATTCCTTGTTGGGGATCTCGCCGCGCTCCTGCATGGAGATGATGCGGTAGCAGATGAGAGCCTCGACCTGGGCTTCGATTGTCCGGTCGGAAAGTTCGTTGCGGACGTGGGGTGTTGTAGCTACGGTGTGGCTACCCACTGGGGACTCCTTTGCGAACGCGACGAGGTCCCGGACGATGAGCTGGTGGGCGACACTGGTGGCGATGCCGGAGCGCTCGAAGTCGAGGGTGGTCGTGGCCAGGTACCAACCCCGGTTCTCTTCACCCAGGAGGTTCTTCGCAGGGATGCGGACGTCTTCGAAGTAGACCTCGTTGAATTCGTGGCTGTTGAGCATGTTGAAGAGCGGCCGGACCGTGATACCGGGCGTCTTCATGTCGACGAGGAAGTAGCTGATGCCACGGTGCTTGGGGGCATCGGGGTTGGTGCGGGCGATGAGGATGCCCATGTGGGCATGCTGGGCGCCGGAAGTCCAGATCTTTTGGCCGTTGACGACGTAGTCATCGCCGTCGCGGATCGCGCGGGTCTGGAGGGAGGCGAGGTCGGAGCCGGCGCCCGGCTCGGAGAAGAGCTGGCACCAGATGTGCTCGCCGGAGATGATCTTCGGGAGGTACTCCGCCTTCTGCTCGCCGGTGCCGTAGACCATGACCGTGGGGCCGGCCCAGCCGTGCCCGATGCCACCGGGCCGGGGGGCGCGGCGCCAGGCGAACTCCTCGCTAAGGATGAACTGCTCTTTCACACTGAGGCCCCCGCCGCCATGCTCCCTTGGCCATGCCGGCGCGCCCCAGCCGCGCTGGTTCAGCTTGGCCGTCCACCCGCGCATGAAGTCCACGAACCCGGGGAAGGCGCGGCCGGCGCCGTTGAAAAGGCCCCATTCAGTTGGCCGGTTGCTGTATTCGGGCGGGAACTCGGCATCGAGGAAGCTGCTGACCTCGGCGCGGAAGGCCGTCTCGCGTTCGTTGTCTCGGAATTCCATGAAGCCACCTCGTGCCGGCAAGTGGCCCGATTGTGATAGGCCGGAGCGACGTTGTCGATGTAGCTACTGCGTGGCGACTTCCTGGGCCAAACCCGCGTCCAGC
>CAUJEQ010000299.1 GCA_963169135.1 Chloroflexota bacterium | reverse complement strand
GAGCGGAAGAACCCCTGGCCAACCCTCACGGGACGCCAGCAGTTCTACATCGACCACCAGTGGTTCCTCGAAGCGGGCGAAGAATTGCTCGTCCACAAGGAACCTGTCGCCGCGGGTGGCAAGTACCCGCTCCGGATGACCGGTGGGCACACCCGCTGGAGCATGCACAGCATCTGGCGGGCGAGCGAGGAACTCCTGCGCCTCCAGCGCGGTGAGCCAGTGGCCTACATCTCGGTGGCCGACGCCCGCAGCCGCGGTATCAGCGACCACGACAATATCCGTGTGCACAACGACGTGGGCACGTTCCAGCTGCGCGCGAAGGTCTCACCGACGGTCCAGCCGGGCACCATCATCGTCTACCACGCCTGGGAGGGTTACCAGTTCAAGGACTGGGCAACCCAGAACGACGTGACCTCGAGCCCCATCAAGCCGACGAACCTCGTTGGCGACTACGGTCACCTTCACTACCGGGGCGCCTACTACAGTATGAACCACGTCCCCAAGGAAGTGGCCGTCGATATCGAACGGGTGGAGGCAAGCTCATGACCGCCGGAACACTGACCTCGGTCACCGCCGAGCGGTTGGGAGATGCTTCGCCGCAGCTGCTCGCTCCCGGGGGCACGCAGTGGGCGAAAGTCAGCGAGACAACCGTCTCGCTGGCGCCAACCCCGCTCGATGCCCAGCCCTCCGCCTACGTGCAAACGTCGTGGGCGGGGCGGCCGTACGGGGCGCTGGCGAGCGTCGGCCTCTCGGCCGTCGTGGCTGGCGATGCGCTCTACCTCCGGCTCCGGTGGGCAGCGGCCGAACCTCGCCAGGCGATCAGCGACAACGACACCTACGCCGACGCCTGCGCGGTGCTCTTTCCGCTCGATGGGAAGACCGCCGAGCTGGCCACGATGGGCGATGAGCGGAGCCCGGTGCAGGGCTGGCACTGGCGTGCGGGCACAGCCCTCCCGTTCGTGATCACCGCAACCGGCCTGGGAACGGTCTCGCGCGTCCCGGATCACCCGGTGAGCGTCGGGGCCGCCTGGGAAAACGGTTCGTGGTCGGTCGCCTTCAAGCGCGGCCTCAGCGAGCAGGGCGTCCCGCTAACCGCGGGCGCCAGCGTGCCCCTGGGCATCGCCGTCTGGAGCGGGGCAAACAGCGAACGGGCGGGTCTCAAAGCCCACACCCCGGCCTGGCTCACGCTCACACTTCCGAAGTAAGGATTGGCATCATGGCCACTGTTTCTTCCCGGCCAGCGCGTCAGCTGGCCATGGTATTCGACCTGAACAAATGTCTCGGTTGCCAGTCCTGCAGCATCGCCTGCAAGACGCTATGGACCGACGCACCGGGGATGGAATCGATGTGGTGGAACATCGTAAACACCATGCCCGGCGGGGGCACCCCCCGGGACGTCTTCTCTCACGGCGGCGGGTATAAGAACGGCGAGCCGGTCCCGGGCACGTTCCCGCCGCTCCGCGAATTCGGGGAGGCCTGGGGCTTCGACCAGGAGGCGACCTTTGCCAGTGGCGGCAAAGCCGCCTTCCGTCCGCTGGAGCGCGACGGTTCGAGCCCTGAGTGGGGCCCGAACTGGGACGAAGACATGGGTGGCGGCCAGTATCCCAATTCCTATTTCTTCTACCTGCAGCAGATCTGCGCGAACTGCTCCAAGCCGGCCTGCCTGGAAGCCTGCCCCCGGACCGGCCTCTACCGCCGCGAGGAAGACGGGATCATCCTGATCGACGAAGAGCGCTGCCACGGGTACCGCTTCTGCGCCGAGGCCTGCCCGTACAAGCGCATCTACTTCAACCCCGGTCGCGCGGTTGCCCAGAAGTGCATCGCCTGCTACCCGCGGCTGGAGGCCGGAGTGGCCCCGGCCTGTGTCCGCCAGTGCCCGGGCCGCGTACGTCACGTCGACTACATGGACAACCTGGAAGGGCACCCGTACAAGCTCGTGCACGAGTGGAAGGTCGCGCTCCCCCTGCGGCCCGACTTCGGCACCGAGCCGAACGTATTCTACGTCCCGCCGCTTGCGCCTCCGGCGTTCAACGAAGCTGGCGAGTTCGACGAGACGAAGCCGCGCATTCCGGATGAATACCTCCGGGAGATGTTCGGCCCTGGAGTCGAACGGGCACTGGAGACGATCCAGGTTGAACGCGAAAAGTCCGCCCGGGGCGAGCCCTCCGAATTGATCGACATCCTGATCGCGCGGGACTGGAACGACCTTCTCGGGCCCTTCACCGCGAACCCGGCCGAACTCGACCGGCCGCCGCGAGGGGGTTGATGTCCGCCGAACCCGGCGAGACCCCACCCCTTGCCGACTTCTACGGACTCCTGGGCGAGTTGCTTTCCTTCCCCGGACCGGACCTCGCTCGCGCGGTTCAGTCCGGGGACGTCCGGGGTGCGGTGGAGCACATCCTCGGCCACCTGCCCCTGGGCGACGCCCTGGCACCGCTTGACGCACTGGGCCCGATGGACCTGGAACCGCAGGACCTCGAATCCGAGTACATCCGGATCTTCGACGTACCGGACGGCCCACCCACGCCGCTCTATACCGGCGTCTACGCATCGCGCCGCCGGGATGCGATGGAAGAACTTCTGCGCATCTACAGGCACTTTGGGCTGACCATCGAGAGCAGCGCACACGACCTGCCAGACTTCGTCCCCACGGTGTTGGAGTTCCTCAGGTTCCTGACATTTGGGCAGGATGCCGGGGAACCAGCGGCGCGGCCCGCCTTTGAGTCTGCCCGGGCGGACATCCTGGAACGGCACCTGCGGCCCTGGGCCGAACAGACCGCTAAACGGATGGCCGAGCGCTCAGCCCATCCCTTCTACCAGTCCATCGTCATCGTCCTGAACGACGTCGTAGGGGCGGACCTGGTAGCACTCGGGCGCGCCGGAGCCGGGCACTTGGGGTAGAGGTTGACCCCGCCGGCCAGGGTAGCCCGCGCCCGAGACCACAAGCACCCTATCTTCCAGTTGGCCGAAGGCCGGGGTCCCCTCTGGGAGCCGCAAGAGCGAGCCAGCCGAGTCTCCCGGGCGTTCTTCGGGGCCCGGATCAACCGGCTGCGGCAGACAGAGAAGACCAGAGCGAATCAACGACAACGAAAAGCGGCGGTCAAACGGTCGTCACGGCAACGTAACCGGTGCCCAGAAACCTGGTAGCAGGGGGGAGACTTGAACTCCCGACCTCACGATTATGAGTCGTGCGCTCTGACCGGCTGAGCTACCCTGCCACGGTCCTTCAACTTTAGCATGCACCCCGCTTCGGGAAACGCCGCGGACTACTTCGCCGCCTCGTCCCCGGGCCGGGGATCCACACGGTGCATCCGCCAGCGCACCCCGCCTTCATCGAAGTCAACTACCGCGGCCATGCCCGCCCGGCGGTTCGCATCGCTCAGCGGCATCGGCGCGCCCGAGTAGATCGCAGTGACGCCGCCGCGGCTTACGTCTGCGTGCGGCTCCCAGTGCCCAAAGGCCATGTAATCCCAGTGGCCCGCCGCAGAGGCGATCTCCGCCTCGCGGATT
>CAUJEQ010000298.1 GCA_963169135.1 Chloroflexota bacterium | reverse complement strand
CTCGCCGCCCATGAACCAGCAGTGGCCGCCGGTAGTGGTGATGGGCGCGCCGGAGACGAGGATGCGTGGGCCTTCGGTGAGCCCGGACGCGATGGCGTCGCGGAGTTCGATGGAAAGCGCCGTTGGTGCGCCGAGGTCGCGCACGGTGGTGATGCCCGCTTCGAGCATCCGGTGGCCGTTGCCAGCCATCCTGAGGAGCATGCGGCCGGGTGTGTCGCCATCGAAGGTGGCCCGCCAGCCGGGGGTCGCGTCGAAGCAGAGGTGGGCGTGGCCCTCGATGAGCCCGGGAATGACCGTGCAGCCAGAGATGTCGAGGGAGCTGGCGGCGCTCAGGTCCGAGCCGCAAGCCTCGATGCGGTCGCCGTCGATGGCCAGGTCCGTCTCGGCGGAGGCGCCTGCGAGGCCGTCCCAGGCGCGACCACCGCGGATAACGAGGGTGCTCATGCGGCGGGATTCTACGCGAGCGTGGCAGGATGGTGCGGATGAGGCAGATCTGGGTCGACACGCACGTGCATCTCGACCGGTACGAACTCGCCGAACGCGCAGCGATCGTGGCGCGCGCAAACGATGCCGCGGTGGCGATTCTTGCGGTGGCGGTCGACCTGGCTTCGTCGCGGGTGGTGGTTGAGCTGGGCGGGACGGCGGGGTGTGTCGTGGGTGTGCATCCGCTGCACGCGAGGGAGCAGGAGACGGAGGCACTGCGGGATCTGGCGGGGGTACCGAGAGTGGTTGCTATCGGTGAGTGCGGGTTCGATGTCGCCGGGCCGGGGTGGGACGTGCAGGTCGAGGCGTTCCGGGGGCAGTGCGACCTTGCCCGGGGCGCGGGACTGCCGGTCATTCTCCACATCGACGGTGCCGGAGCGTGGGGGCGGCTGGTGGACAACGAGGACGCGCTGGGAGGCCTTAGGGTGGTGCGGCACTACTTCACCGGTGGCTCCGCGCAGGCGGAGTGGCACGAGCGCCGAGGACACTTCCTGTCGTTTGGTCGGCCGTTGCTGAAAGAGGAGGGCCTGCAGGCAATCTGCCGGGAGTACCCTGCGGGGCTCATCCTGGTGGAGACGGATAGCTATCCGCTTCCGGGGCGCACCACCGAACCACGTGATGTGGTGACGGTTGGCGAGGGAGTCGGACGCCTGCGGGGCTGGACGCCGGTGGAGGCCCAGGAGCGGCTCTACGAGAACACCAGCGCGGCGTTCCCCGGATTGCGGTTCGGCTAGGCCTCGCCCGACGCGGAATCGAAGGGGTTTTCGACCCCGTACTCCGCAGTAAGGACACGGAGGAAGTCGCGGGTGGGGCGTGCGAGGGCGCGGTTGCGGGGCACATGCACGCCGATTTCGCGCTGTGCGGGCTGCTCCATGTCGCGCAAGTCGACTGCAACGAGAGTGCCGGTTACGCGTTCGCGGGTGATGGAGACCTCGGGGAGGATGGCGACGCCAAGGCCAGCTTCGACCATGTGCTTGGTGGTCTCCATCGAGTCAAGCTCCATAACGGACTCGGGCACGACGCCGGCACGCAGGAACATGCTGTAGATGAGGCTGTGGTAACTGGAGCCGCGCTCAAAGAAGAGGAAGGGCTGGCCGCCGGCTTCGGCGATGGTGACGCTGCGCTTTTTCGCGAACGGGTGGCCGGGAGCGACGACGAGCGTCAGGTCATCGTTGTACAGGTGGAGCGACTCGACTTCGGGGTGCTGGGCGAAGCGGGTGACGGCGAGGTGGGTTTCGCCGGTGAGCATGCCCTCGATGACCTCTTCGGTCTGGCCGGTGCTGAGGTAGACGTGGACGCGAGGGCGGTTCTCGCGGAACTTCTTCAGGATGGCGGGAAGGACGTAGGTGGCGATGGAGGACGATGCGCCGATGCGGATGCTGCCGACATCGCCGTGGCGGACGGCCTCGATGGCGTCGGTCCCTTCCTGGACGGCGGTGAGGGCGCGCTGGGCATGAGGCATGAAGGCGTGGCCGGCATCGGTAAGGGTGACGCTGCGGCCGGTGCGCTCGAAGAGGCGTTCGCCGATTTCGCGTTCGAGGGACTGGATGCGAGCGGTGACCGAGGGCTGCGTGAGGAAGAGCGCCTCGGCGGCACGACTAAAGGACCGGTGATGGGCCACCTGGATGAAGGCTTCGAGTTGCGCGAGTTCCAAACTGTCTCTCCCCGGACCCGACCGTCGTTGCTATCGGAAGTAGTTAGCGTTGATCTCGATGAACTTTCGCGCATCCCCCTTGACGTCGTCTTCGTGGAGGATGGCGGTCACGGGGCACGCAAGTTCGCAGGCTGCGCAGTCGATGCACTGGTCGGGATTGATGTAGTACTGGGGTTCGTCGTCGGTCGAGTGGATGCAATCCACCGGGCAGACGTCTACGCAGGAGGCGTCTTTGACGCCGATGCAGGGTTCGGTGATGACGTAGGGCACGGGACGTCCTCCTAGGGGGTGTCGAATCGTACGCCCGATTTATACACGACGATGTCGCCCTGCACCCGCGCCTGGCACGCGAGGCGGAGGCGGGGGTCTTCGACGGAGCGCGGCCCGCGCTGGCGGAGGAGGTTTTGGCGTTCGTAGCGGCCCATGGCAGAAAGCCGTCCGATGCCGCTAAGGACCTCCATGGCGCAGTTGGTGCACTCACCGTTCCTGGCGCAGCCGACGGGCCAGAAAAAGCCCTGGGCGACGACGGCGTCCATCACGGTCTCGTTGGGCGGGGCATCGACTTCGATGCCAAGGGGTTCGACGCGTATGCGCGGCACGGAGTCCTCCGCTCTCGATCCTACTGGATGGCGTGGCGGGAGATCGGGCGTGGGCGCAGGCGGATGGCCATAAGCCGGGCGGCGCGCAAGCATACCGCGGCGGCGAGGATGAGGGCTGCCATGGCCATGAAGCCGGCGATCGAGAGCAGCCAGCGGGACAGGGTTGAGGGCGCCGATTCGAAGAGGAACGGCGCTGTTCGGAGCGGCCATGCGGCGAACAGCAGGTAGAACGCTGTGGTGAGGGCGTTCTCCCAGGGCACGAAGCCGATGGTGAAGCGCGCGAGGACGATGTGCGACATCGCCACCATGAGCGGCACGACGAAGCCGAGGAGATAGGTGTGGCGGATTGCGCCGCTCTCGTAGATGCCCAGGTCGTGACCGCCCGGCAGGATGGCGGTGAGGACCAGGAGGAGTGAGTAGGCGGCGGCGCCGATCCAGGCGAGGGGAACGATGAGCCCATAGCGGGGTCCCTGCCGGCCGCGGCGGATCGCCGGGATGACCCCGAACCAATAGATGAAGAGGAGTAACCCGAGGCCATAGGCGGCATCGGCGATGCGTTCGAGCCAGGTCAGGTGGTCAAGGTCGCCGAGTCCGGCGGAAAGGAGCCATGCAACGATGCTCATATTCAGGACGCTGTAGGAGATGAGCTGCTGCCTGGCGCTCATGGATGGCAGCCCGACGTGGCCGGTAATCGCGCGCAGACCGATGCCGATAATGACGAAGGTGGCGAATCCGCGCAGGAAGACTTCGGCGACGCTGTAAGAGATATCGAGCGGGACTACGCCCGATTCGGCCTCGGCCGCGCCCCAGAGAGCGAGGGCGGCGGCGAGTGCCAGCCATGCGGCCGCGCCACGGAGGAAGAGGGGCTGGGGGTCGACCCGGGCGGGGTGCTGAAGTGGCATGCGCCAGATCAGTACGGCGAACGCAGCGGCTCCTGCAAGCACGAGCAAGGCGCCGGCGGGAGCCAGGAACTCGAAGTGCTCGAACCAGATCTGGCCGGCGGCAAGCAGCAAAGAGCCCATGGCGAGCGTGGCCGGCAGGCCCACCCGGATCCTGGGCGAGAACGGCGGACGGCCGTAGAAGCGGACGGTGAATTCGAGAGCGAGCGCGACGACGAACGTGGCCACCAGTCCGAAGAGCTGGATGCGCCCATGCGCCTGCACGCTCTGCGTCCAACGGGAGGACCCGATCCCGATCTCGGCTGCGGAGAGCACCCCGAGGACCAGGCCGGCCGCCACGGCGATTAGCGCGGCGGCAGCCATCCAAATGGCGAACATCCAGGGATGGCGGGGCAGCGCGGGTGCGTGGGCGACCGGGGCGCGGCGGATAATCGGAAGGCTGAGGTTAGGAGATTGGTGAGTCATCTCGCGTGAACCTTCAGCCTGTAGTGGAGCGAGAGGCTGCGACCTTTGTCACGTTTAGCCAGAATTATTCGTGGATTGGTGTAGGGTTGGGGCCGGCCACGGGCCCCGGAGGATTGGCGATGGCAACGGCGAGAGAAGCGGTGTTGGCGGCGGAGAAGCGCGCGAAGCTTCTCCCGGGGACGACCGAGCGATTCAGCGGCTGGGGAGTGATGGGGCTGCCCTTCCGTTCAGGCGACATCCTGGCGACGCGGCGGTTTCCGGTGTCGTCGGTCGGGCCAGGGTACACGTCGGTCTGGTATCGCAACCCGAAGGGTGAGTGGACGATCTACGCGGATGTCCCGCCGGAAGCCGCATGTCCGCGGTTTTTTGGTAGCGCGGTGGCGCATGCGGTGGTCAGCCCGATCACGCTCGAGTGGACGGCGGACAATGCCCTCCACGTCGAGGTTCCCGAGGGCGGGATGTCCTGCGACATCGTGGTGACGCCGACGGCGGCCAGCCGGACGATGAACTTTGTGGCTGCAACGTTTCCGGAATGGGCCTGGCGCAACCCCCGGGTGTTGGGGCTGACAGCGAAGGTGGCCGGCCCAATGCTGGGGGCCGGGCGGCTCCGCATGGCGGGGATAGCTCCCAATCGCCAGACCTTCATCGCCAATCCTCGACGGATCTGGGTTGTGAAGTCGGCGCGGCTCAGGGTTGGGGAGCGCGAGACCGACCAGCCCGGCCCGGTGACGCCGCAGGCTCAGCTCGGAGACTTCCTCATTCCTCAGCGGGGCCTCGTCGCCATCGGCAATGCGGCGTTCGACCCACTCGACCCCTCGCGCCACTCGA
>CAUJEQ010000297.1 GCA_963169135.1 Chloroflexota bacterium | reverse complement strand
GTGCCCATGAGCGGTGTGAAGATGCGCTTTGGAGCGGTCCAATCGCCGAGCAGGCCCACCACGAAACCGGCGATGCCCACGTTCACCAGGATGAAGACCGCCTGGTCCACGCGGTTCCCGCGCTGCCCAATGGTGGCAGCCATGAGCATGGCGAAGAGCGCGTTGGTCATGAGACCGATGAACTGCGCGTGATCGAGCGCCAGGAGCTGGTTTGTGGGGGCAAGGTCGAAGTCACCTTCGTACTTGATCACCAGGTACTGGGCGAGCCCGATGACGAAGGCGAGGCCCACGGTGGCCATGACGGCGTGCCGTCCCGGGCTTGCTTCGGTGAGAGACACCGCCCGGAACTGGGGCCAGAGACGCTTCACAAAGATCGCGATACCGGCGATCTGGAGGAGGATGGCGATCGGCGCCAGCGCCGTCACTTCGAGGAGCATGCTCAGCATCAGGATGATGCCGCCTGCGAAGGGAAATGCCATCTGCAGTACACCAAGCCGGGTCGCCTTTGGTGGAACCGGGAAGAAGAACGCCCATTCCGCCATCGCAAGCCCGACCGGCACCAGGAAGCCAACGACCATCGTGGCGGGGTGCGCGCCGATGTCTCCGGGCAGCCAGTTGTTGCCAGTAGCGAGTTCCAGTCCGAGCAGTACCCCGAGCGCACCACCGACGATGGACGTGCCCAGCGCCGCCAGGAATCCGACATGGGGCACGCCGAGCTCCGTGAACCTCGCCCGGTAGATGACCCACGCGGTGAACCCCGCAATGACCAGGGTGGTGACCGTGCCGAGTATCGGGCGCCAGTTGCCGTAGGTGAAAGCGAACGCGGCGACATATGCGACGACGGAGAGGATGGCCCCGGCGATCAGCGACCGCAGCAGTTGCCGCTCGCGGCGGGACACCTCGCTGCCCTCGGCGAAGAGCCAGAGCGCCGCTGCGAAGACGCCGAGGGTTAGCCACCCCAGCGTGCCGCCATGGACATGGGAGAGGATTCGCCGCTCATCGAAATCGACCAGGTCGGTGCCGTTCAGGATGCCGATGCCGATGGTGTACAGGAAGATGGCCATCGCTGCGAGCAAGAGCAGGCGGATCTCCGGCCAAAGGGCCGGCCGATCGTTTTGAGCCAGTGCCATATCTCGTGTCCCCCATTGTCATGTTGTCGCGCGGGATACTATTCCGGGTGAGGCAGGCAACACAAGGCGTTGAAGAGGAAGGGTGGGGCCGCCGGGAAAAACACCACGCGCAAATCCGGACACGGAGTTCCATAGACGGTGCCGGTCATCCAGCCGATGCTTAACAAACGAGGCCACCCTGTCATGGGGTGGCCGGCCGAATCCGGGAGCGGCGGAGCGGGGGACCCATTTCTGGGGTGAATCCTTCCGGAGTACCGGAAGGACGGGCACTTCCGCCCGAACCCGTCAGCTCACCTCGCAGGCCACGGAAGCGAACCACCCGATGAGGTTGTGATTCGTGCACGTCTCCGTGCCTGCGGTGTCGCCTGTCTCGCGACGGGTGAGCCTTCCCGCGTTTGCCGAAATCCGCACCAACGTCATCGCCGGGCTCGTTGCCGGCGTCATCGCGCTTCCCCTTTCGATCGCCCTCGCCGTCGCCATCGGCGTGCCGCCGATCGTAGGCCTGTATACGGCAGTCTTCGCCGGTGCGGCCGCTTCGATCTTCGGCGGTTCGCGCTTCAACATCACCGGGCCAACCGCCGCGCTGGTGCCGCTGCTCAGCCACGTCGTCCTCGTCCATGGCGCGGTGGCGCTGCCGATGGTTGGCGTGATGTCCGGCGTCCTGCTGCTGGCGATGGGGCGACTCAAGTTCGGGTCGCTCATCCGCTACATGCCCGGCACGGTCATCATCGGTTTCACGGCCGGCATCGCGCTCTCGATCATTTTCGGTCAGATCAACACGTTCCTGGCCGTCTCGGGCACGGACCCCAAGCTCGAGCACTTCCACGCCAGGTCCTGGGACACCATCCAGCACCTCGGGTCCGTCGGTTGGACGACCCCCCTGGTTGGGCTGGCCTCGCTTGCGGTCCTCATCTGGTCGCCTCGGCTCCTGCCAAAGGTGCCATCGGCGCTCATCGCCGTGGTCCTCATCACCGCCCTGACCTGGGGGTTCGGCATCGACACGCCGACGCTCGCGAGCAAGTATGGGGAACTCCCCCGCGAGTTCCCCACCCCGTCATTCGGCTTCTGGGACACGGGCCTCTTCATCACACTGCTCCGCCCGGCGATTGCAATCGCCATCCTCGGCGGGGTCGAGTCGCTCCTGAGCGCGGTCGTCGCCGATGGAATGGTCTCGGACCGGATACGGCATGAGCCCAACCGGGAGCTTCGGGGCCAGGGCATCGCCAACCTGGTCGGGCCGATTTTCGGCGCCATGCCGGCAACTGCCGCCATCGCCCGAACGGCCGCCAGCATTCGCGCCGGAGCCACCTCACGCATGGCCGGCGTCTTCCACTCGCTCACGGTGCTCACGCTCACGCTGGCACTGGGGCCGCTCGCTGGCCACATCCCCATGACTACCCTGGCTGCCGTCCTGTTCGTGGTCGCCTGGCGCATCGCCGAGGTCCCCGAGGTCACCAACCTGCTGCGGCGCGCTCCGCGAGAGGACCTCATCGTCTTGGCTTCCACCATGTTCATCACCCTGTTCTTCGACCTGACCTATGCGATCGGGTTTGGCGTCCTCGCCTCGACGATACTGCTGGTCCGGCGGCTCTCCCAGGTCCCCGCGGCGGCGGCCTTGCTGCCCGACCAGACGGGGCGAATTGCACAGGTCTCGCCCGGGCTGAGCGACCTGATCCAATCGCGCCCGGACATCGACTTCTTCACGGCACAGGGGTTGCTTTCCTTCCATAGCGCGTCGGCATTTGAGTACCAGCTGCAGGGCGACATGCAGCGGCCGCTCATCCTCCGGATGAAGGACGTGCACCATATCGACACCTCCGGGTTGCTCTCGCTCGAAGGGATCATCGAACACCGCCGGAACCACGGCGGGCGGATCATCCTGACCTCCATTCAGCCGGAGATCCGGCCGCTGCTGCAGCGGTTCGGCATCCTGGAGCTGCTGGGCTCCGGCAATGTGTTCGAACACACGAAGTGCGCCATTGCCTCGATCGATCATCCGGGCGGTCACCCCCACGAGGACGACGACGAGGGCGCTGCGGCGTAGGCGGTCGATAGGCGATGGCCGGGTGGGTCGTAGGTGTCCGAGGCGCGCCAGGGATGGCGCGCTGGGATGTCACTCCCTCGGACGCCGCAACCGCACCGGCGAGGCGCCCCTGTGCATCAACGCCAGCGACCGCGGTGGCGCCGACGCTGCAGCGCGTCATCCCTGGCGCGCCTCGGATTGTTCCGCCTGGACGCCGCAACCGCACCGGCGAGGCGCCCCTGTGCATCAACGCCAGCGACCGCGGTGGCGGAGACGCTGCAGCGCGCCATCCCTGGCGCGCCTCGGATTGTTCCGCGCACGCGAAATTGGGGGCGGCTTAGCCACCCCCAAATCTGGCAAGCGATCAGTTCACCGCCGCTCAGGCGCGGACGCCGGTGAGTTTCGCCAGCTTCACCGTATTGAAGAGCGCCAGACCGGCGTACCACTTCACCCGGATACGGCTGGCGTCCTTTGTCTCCAGGCTGCCCACGCGCTCGACGGTGAGCCCCCCGGAGGCCGTCAGGCCGCTGAGCGCGCCCTCGCCGAACTGCATGGCGAAAATCGTGCTGCAATCGCTGCTGGTCCCCACCGTTTGCGCATCGTCGATGTAGTCGCAGATGCCAATCGGGACGCCGTCGTAGAACTGGAGCATCTGGCCGAACTCGTCGCGGTCCGCTTCGAGGAAGCCGCCCGATGCGCGCGCCAGTTCGTTCAGCGTGCGGCGCGAACGGCGGCTCATGAGCAGCAGGTCGGGCTTCCCGCCGCGCACGCGGTCGATGAGCTCGTCGAGCTTTTCGAGCGTGAGCGTGCCACCGTTCACACCCATGCTCACCGTCTGTCCGCCGCCGCAGAGCACATCGATGCCGTCGAAGCTCTTCGGGTTGCTGCCGTCGTCGCCGTTGACGAAGGTGTCGTCGAACAGCGACTGGACTGCCTTCGCCTTGAGCTGGACGACGGCCGCCTCGAGGTCCTGGATGTTCGAGCGGGTGCTCTTGAGGAAGTTATCGATGTCGGCGTCGCCGCCGAGGATCTTCAGCGTGGCGGTGGCCTGGGTGAAGGTCGGGGTGCTTTCGTCCCAGTCGTCGCCGACGTCGTAGAAGTCGGCCGAGGGGGCGGCGTTTTCGCGGTTGTAGGTCAGGCCGTTGCCGACGATTTCGATGAACGGCAGGCGCTGAAGGACGGGGCTTTCCTGGGCGATCGTGTCGATCACGCCGGAGAGCAGGGTGTCGTTGCTGAGTTTCGCGGCCTCGACAAGCGTGAGGGCCATGGGTCTCTACCTCCCTTGGGGTTGCCGCGATGGTGGGTGGGCGGGCCTGCCACCTCTAATCCCCGGGTGGCACAGCCGCGCGAATCTTCACGCCGGGTGGCCCCCGGACGGGGGCCCTTCGCACCTGATGTCGCGTGCCCATACGGGCGATACTTCGGCCATGACGCCGGAGGAGCTTGCCCGCGAACTTGCCCGCGCCATCGCTGACAGCGGGACCAGCGAGGGCCGCATCCGCGTGTTCGTGCGAGGCGGGACTGGAGACCGCGGCGATTTCGATGCCGCCTTCCTGGATGCGCTCCTCGCCGAGATGCCATCGCTCCAGGGCGCCCGGGTCGAGATCCTGCATCCGGCGGTTCTGCGCGTCTGCTCGGGGTGCGGCCACTTCTTCGAATCAGCCGAGCACGACGCCACCTGCCCGGAGTGCGGGGAGACCCCTTTCCCGGCGTGGCTCGAAGAGCGCATCGCGTACGAATTGTGCTGATGCGCACCATGCGCGGGACACATCCGGGGAGTCCCGAAGTGTGTCCGCCGGACGCTGGCGCTACGCTATGGTGGAGTGCGTGTGCGTGCTGCATCGCCCGCCGGAGTGTCCGTGACATCGACTGACCGCCAGGGGCCGCCGCTCGGACTGGAACAGCGCTGGGCCGCGCTGATAGCCGAGTACGATCAGTTCCGCTATCACCTGCCCGATGCGCTGCTGGAAATCGAGTATCCCTCGATGCGGGTGGCGTACATGAACCGGGTTGCCCGGGTCCTTCTTGGCTACGCGGATGGCGACTGGGAAGAGGGCATCAACGGTCTCGACCTGTTGACGCCCGAGGGTGCTGCCGAGGCCCTGCGCATCGCCGATATCCAGCTCGAACCCACGGTCCGCGCCGGTAAGCCGTACGAACGCCAGCGCGGGCAGCGCCTTTATGAGTTCGCCATGGTGCGCAAGGACGGCACGACTTTCCCGGCCGAGGTCCAGGGTTCGTACGTGCTCGATGAGCGTTCCATGCCGCGCGGGGTTCGCTTCATGTTCCGCGACATCACGGAGCGGACGCGTGGTGCGGCGGCCCTCCAACGCTCAAATGGGTTGCTGGCGGCGCTCACCGACGCCCAGGCCAACTTTATCCGCGGAGCCAGTCCCGGCGTGGTGTTCGATAGCCTGCTCGATAGCCTGCTGGAGACTACCGGGAGCGCGTACGGACTCATCGGCGAGGTATTCCGGAGGGCCGACGGCACGCCCTATCTGAAGACCTGGGCGCTGACCAACATCAGCTGGGACGAGGCCAGCCGCCGCCTTTACGAAGAGTGCGGGTCGACCGGCATGGAGTTCACCAACCTCAACAGCCTGTTCGGGTACGCGATCACCAGCGGCAAGCCCCTGATCGCCAACGACCCGGCCCACCACCCGAGGCGGGGTGGCCTTCCCGCGGGCCACCCACCGCTCAACGCGTTCCTGGGCCTCCCGGTGGTCGTTGGTGGCGAGGTCATCGGCCTGCTCGGCATCGCCAACCGGCCGGGCGGATACTCGGAACAGGACTGCGCCGACCTGCAGCCCTTCATTGCCACCTGCGGCACGATCATCGAAGCGCGCCGGAACGAGACGGGGCGCAAGGAAGCCGAAGAGCGTCTCGGTCTGGCCCTCCGCGGAGCGGATCTCTCGATCTGGGAGTGGCACATCCCGGACGGCCGGTTCTTCACGGGCTACCGTCCGCGGAACATGGCTGACGCTGAACCCGGGATGGACGGGGCCACCCTCCAACGATGGCTCGAACTGATCCACCCGGTCGACCGGGCCCGCCTGGAAGCCGCCCTCTCCGACCACATCGCAGGGCTGACGCCGGTCATCGAGTGCGAGCATCGCGTCAGCGACGGCTCGGGACAATGGTCCTGGGTGCTCACCCGGGGCACCGTTGTCGAACGCGACGATGCCGGGAACCCGGTCCGGGCTGCCGGGAGCCTCCTCAACATCAACGACCGGAAGGCGGCCGAAGCCGACCTTTGGCGCCTCGAGATCCAGGTGCGCCAAAGCCAGAAGCTCGAGAGCCTCGGCGTTTTCGTTGGGGGCATCGCCCATGATTTCAACAACCTGCTCACGGCCGTGCTGGGCAACCTCTACCTGCTCCAGAGGTCGCTGCAGGACGGTGACGAGCGCGAACTCGCAAGCGAGGCCGCTCACGCCGCCGAACGCGGCGCGGATCTGGTGCGCCGCCTGCTGACCTACGCGCGGCCGGAACTCGCGGCTGGCGAAACCATCGCGCTCGACGATTTGCTCGATGAGACAGCCGTCCTGGCCCGCAGCATGCTCACGCCCAGCATGCGCCTGGCGGTGCGGCACAGCCGCGAACCGGGCAATGCCAACGGGAGCCGCACGTCGCTGGAGCAGGTACTGCTGAACCTCATCGTGAACGCTCGCGATGCCATGCCCGAGGGCGGCCGCATCACGCTGGCACGCCGCATCACGGACATTGGTCCGCGCCACCGGTGGGCGCCACCTGAGCTTCCGCGGGGCCGGTACCACATCATCTCCGTCAGCGACACGGGCAGCGGGATGACGCCGGATGTTATGGAACGCATTTTCGACCCGTTCTTCACGACGAAGGGCGTTGGCCGCGGAAGCGGGCTCGGCCTCTCGACCTCCCTTGGCATCGCCCGCGCGCACGGCGGATGGCTCACCGTCGAGAGCACACCCGGCGCGGGCAGCACGTTCCGGCTTCTCCTGCCCGTCCCCGATTAATTGCCCGAAGGATGCGCTGCGTCATACCCGCCATGGGTTGCACCCTGTTCTCGTCCGGGCATGGAGAAGGATTGGGACGTCATCGTCGTCGGCTCAGGGCTTGGTGGGCTGAGCGCTGGGGCACACCTTGCCGCGCTCGGCAAGCGCGTGCTCATCCTCGAACAGCACTACATCGCCGGTGGCAACGCCGGTGTCTTCCGGCGCAAACGGATGTTCGAATTCGACGTGGGCACCCACTACCTCGCCCAGTGCGAGCCCGGGGGCGCCATCCGGACCATCCTCCACGGACTTGGACTCGAAGACCGCATCGAGTTCCTCGAACTCGACCCCGATGGCTTCGACACCATCCTCTTCCCCGGCGTTTGCGTGCGCATGCCCAAAGGCTGGGAGCGCTACCGCGCACGGCTCATCGAAGCGTTCCCGGAGGAAGCCGCAGGTGTAGGCCGCTGCGTCGACACATTCCAGGCGATCGTGAAGCAGTCCGAGGCAGTGCGCGGCGCCAGCGGCCCACCCGACTTCGCCCGCCTGGCCGCGGAAGCCCCCGACCTGCTGCGCTGGGGGATGCAGCCGGTCACGGCGTTGTTCGATGACTGCGGCCTTGGGCCAGCGCCGAGAGCAGTGCTGCTTGCGCAGAGCCCCTCGTACGCGACGCCTCCGTCGCGCACGCCGACGGCCGTGGCCGCAGGGTTCCTGGATGGCTACCTGCGCGGCGCCTACTACCCGAAGGGCGGGGGCCAGGTGCTCCCTGCCAGGTTCCTCCAGGTGCTGCTCGCGAACGGCGGTGCGTTCCGCGCACGCGCGCGGGTGGCCCGCATCATCATCGAGGACGGCGCCGCCCGCGGGGTCGAGCTCACCACGGGCGAACAGTTCCGCGCGCCGGTCGTCATCTCGAACGCTGACCTGAAGCGCACTGTTTGCGAACTGGCCGGCGAGGAGCACTTCACCCCGGCGACCGTGGCGCGGGTGCGCCAGTACCGGATGGCGCTGCCGTTCTTCGTCGTCTACCTCGGGCTCGACATCGACCTGCGCGACCGGCTCCCGAAGACCAACTTCTGGGGCTCGGACTCGCTCGACCTCGAAGCGACCTACAACCAGACCTTCGC
>CAUJEQ010000296.1 GCA_963169135.1 Chloroflexota bacterium | reverse complement strand
CTCGCACCGTGGGCGAACATGGTTCATGCTTGCGCAAACACCCAGCGAATGAGGTTTCCGATGGCAGAGCAACGCCCCATCCTGGTGCCGCTCGACGGCTCGAAACTGGCGGAGAACGCGCTCCCGGATGCAGCGTGGCTCTCACGCATCACCGGAGCCCCGATCCGCTTCATCCATGTTGTTGATACGGATGTGGCGGCGAGTGAGCGAGGTAAAGCTGCCGAGACATTCCGGAGCTACACGAAGGACGTCGCGGCGGCCCATGGGTTGGGTGAGACGACGTGCGACGTCGTGGCGGGCTCGCCGGCCGACGAAATCTTGAAGGAAGCGGAGAGCGCCTCGGCGATCGTGATTGCGACCCACGGGCGCGGCGGCTTTCGCGCGATGATCGTGGGGAGCGTGGCGGACAAGGTGATCCGCGGCGCCACCGTGCCGGTGCTGGCCGAACCGGGTATAGAACAGCCGGTAGTGCCGGTCCCCGGGAAGTCGATCGTGGTGGGCCTGGACGGATCCCCGGAGGCGGAACAGGGCCTCGCGATGGCGCGGAAGCTGGCGGCGCCGGCGAATGTGCCCATCGTGCTGGTGCGCGCCTTCAGCCTTCCGCCGCCAGCCGGGATCGAGTTTTCGTACTACCCGGCCGACCTTGGCGCAACGCTCGAGGCTGCCGCGAAAGAGTACCTGCAAGCGACCGCGCAACCGGGCGAGAAGTACGTCCTGATGCAGGGCGACGCCGCCACCGCAGTGCTGGAAGCAGCCGACCAGCATGACGCCGGGCTCATCGTCCTGACGTCGACGGGGAAGGGCCTCGCCAAACGGATCGCCCTCGGAAGCACGACCGACCGGGTGGTTCACAGTACGTCCCGATCGGTGCTGGTAGTCCCCCAGGGCTGAGCAGGCTGGTCTGAGGAGTGTCCGGAGACGCCCCGTGGGGGCGTCTTCGGCGTTCCCGGGTGTGGCGCAGAGCAACCTGCCGCAGGCGACGGGACTTGAGTAACGCGGGGACACCTGCTAGAAACTGCCGATGATCGAAGACCCCGAACTCACTACCACGGAACGCAGGGCGGCGCAGTGGCTCGCTGCCCGCGGCGCAAGCCTGGTCGACTTCTGGGCGAGCTACAACGCCATATCGGCCGGCCAGATCCTGTACAGCGGCTTTGGCGAGGCGCTGCGGCCAATGGGATTGAGCTACGAATCGTGGCGGATCCTCTGGGTGCTTGCGCTGGTCCGGCGGAGTGAACCGCGATTGCTGGCCCAGACGCTGTGGCTCAGCCGTCCGGCGGTGACGAGCGCGTTGAACCGCCTGGAAGAGGGCGGGCACATCGTCCGGACGCGGGCGACCAACGACCGGCGGCTCGTCTCCGTGGAGATGACGGCGTCGGGGGCGGACCTCCTGGAACGGGGAGCCGAGGTGTACATCGCAACACTGCGGACGCTGATGGATGCGCTCGATACAGAAGAAAAGGAACTGCTGGCGCGCATCGGGCGGAAGTTCTGGACAATGAACTTCGACCGGACGCGGAAGTCGGCGGGGATGCCGGTGCGGGTCGGAGCGGCAGAGATCGCGCAGGCGGCGGCGGGCGCCTGAGGCAGAGCAGCATCTGCAAGACCCGGCCAAACTGGCGTACCCTCACGTACACGTTAGAATTACGCGCCGAGGGGGTCTCTTTTCATGGGTTCTGGTCCACTGGACGGTGTCAAGGTACTTGAGTTCACCCAGATCATCGCGGGGCCGTTTTGCGGCATGCATCTCGCGGACATGGGTGCGGATGTCACGAAATTCGAACCAATCCAGGGCGAACCCTGGCGCCTCTCGGTCGAACTGGTGCCGAAGGAATCGCGCACCTTCGCGAGCCTGAACCGGGGCAAGCGCGGAGTGGCGATGGACATGACCCGGCCGGAGGCCCAGCAGGTCATCCACACGCTGGTGAAGGCCGCCGATGTCGTCATCATCAACTACCGGCCGGGCGTCGCCGAGCAGCTGAAGATCGACTACGCGACGCTGAGCGCGATCAATCCGCGGATCGTGTATTGCGAAAACACGGCGTTCGGGCGGCAGGGGCCGCTCGCGCGGCGGGGCGGCTACGACATCGTGGTCCAGGCGATGACCGGATTGATGGCGGGCGAGGCAAAGCTCGAGGGCGATGTCCCCGCGTATGTCTACCCGGCGATCGCGGACTACGCGACGGGCATCCAGATGTCGAACGCCATTTGCGCCGCCCTGTTCGCGCGGGAGAAGACGGGCAAGGGACAACGGATCGACTGCACCCTGATGGGGACGGCGATCGCGATGCAGACGAGCCAGTTCACCTGGATCGACGCGTTCGACAACGAGATTATCCCGCCGATGCTGGAGGGCTTGAAGCAGGCCCGGTCGGAGATGAAGACCTTCATGGAGCAGGTCGCAGTGCAGAAGACGTACCGGCCGGCAGCCGCCGGCAACGTCTACTACCGCGTGTACCAGACAAGCGACGGGTTCATCGCGATGGGTGCGCTGAGCATGGCGCTGCGGTTGAAGGTGCTGGCCGCGACCGGGTTGAAGGACCCGCGGTTCAAGCCGGACGGGTCGTTCGAAGCGAACCCGGAAGGCTGGCAGGTGAACGGGCCGATTTTCGTGAAGGAAGCCGAGGCCCTCTTCCGCACGAAGACAACTGAGGAGTGGGCGGCGCTGTTCGAGAAGCACGGCGTGCCGGCGGGGCCGCTGTACTTCATCGAAGAGCTGTTCAACCACCCGCAGACGCTGGCGAATGGGCTGCAGGTGGAGCTCGATCACCCGTTGCTGGGGCCGATGAAGATGGTGGGGCCCGCATTCCAGATGTCGGAAACGCCGCTGAAGGCCGATGTGCCGAGCCCGATGCTCGGAGAGCACAACGACGAGGTGCTCGCAGAAGCCGGGCTCAGCCTGGAGCAGATCGAACAGCTGCGTGCCGCCGGGGTGGTGTCGTAGCCCTGCCAGTGCCGGGCACTGCAGTCGCCGCTCGTGAATGCGGGCGGTAGGCTAGGTCGATGCTCCAGCGCGCGTGGTTGGAAGGTGGCAAGTTGCTTCGGCGCCTGGCGTGGGAGGGCG
>CAUJEQ010000295.1 GCA_963169135.1 Chloroflexota bacterium | reverse complement strand
TACGAGGCAGGTTACCCACGTGTTACTCACCCGTTCGCCACTAGCCCGAAGGCTCGTTCGACTTGCATGCCTAATACATTCCGCCAGCGTTTGTCCTGAGCCAGGATCAAACTCTCCGAAAAAACATGAAACACCGGCCTTGCGACCGGAAAAGTTCCCTGTTAACGGGTTCCCAGACGTTCTCTTTCGTCCGCTATCCAGTTGTTAAAGTGCGCTGGCCTTTCGCAAGGCCCGAACGAGAAGATTAACCCCCTCGTCATGACCTGTCAACCAGCCCCGCCGCCGCTCACAGCTTGATTCCACCGGAATCGCTTGGGGCCTTCAGCGTTGCATCACCGGCCCTTGCCGGCAACCCCTCGCAGCGCATTCTTCACGCTCAGCTTCAGTTGGCCCCACCCCGCGCGGTCCAGCGTGCCTTCTGCTCCATCCGCGTCCGCTCATTTGTCGCCCGGTACCGCCCCAGGTACTCGGCAGCGAACTCCTCGAACCCGCCCACCACCACGGCCCCCCGCATCCGCTCGCACAACCGCACCAGGTACCGCACGTTGTGGATGGTGGCCAGGCGGTAGCCCAACAACTCATCGTTGCGGAAGAGGTGGTGGAGGTAGGCCATGCTGAAGCTGCGGCAGAGCAGGCAATCGCATCCCGGGTCGATCGGCCCGGGGTCCTCGCGGTACTTCGCGTTGCGGATGTTCGCCCGGCCATCGTCGGTGAAGAGTGCGCCATTCCGCCCGAGCCGCGTCGCGAGCACGCAGTCGAACATGTCCACCCCCCGGCCGACGGCGTTCACCAGGTCCTCGGGACTCCCCACGCCCATCAGGTAGCGCGGTTTGTCGACCGGGAACTCGGAAGTTACGACCTCGGTCATCGCCCACATCAAATCTTTCGATTCGCCGACCGAGAGGCCACCGATGCTGAAGCCCGGGGCGCCGGCGGCAACGGCCTCGCGGGCATGCAGGCGGCGCAGCCGCTCGTGCACGCCACCCTGGATGATCGCGAAGGTCGCCAGCTCGGGCTGCGCCGCACGGCAGCGCTCATACCACCGCAATGTGCGGTGCACAGCTTCCTCCGCCGCGCGCTCCTCGGATGTCCCCGGGAGGACGTGATCCAGCGGCATCGCGATGTCGACCCCGAGTGCAGCCTGGACCTCCATCGCCAGCTCGGGCGTGTAGAAGTGCTCTGAGCCATCGATGTGGGAGCGGAACTTCACCCCCTCGTCGCTGACCTTGCGCAGCCCCGAAAGGCTGAAGACCTGGAAGCCACCGCTATCGGAAAGAATGGGACCGTCCCAGCCCATGAAGCGGTGGACGCCCCCCATCCGCGCGATGAGTTCGTGGCCAGGGCGCAAGTAGAGATGGTAGGCGTTGACCAGGAGAATGCCGGCCCCGGTCGCAGCCACCTCTTCGGGCAGGAGCGTCTTCACCGTCGCGAGGGTGCCCACCGGCATAAACGCGGGCGTCTCGAACGCTCCGTGGGCAGTGGTGACGACGCCGCTGCGCGGGGCGACGGGGGAATTGGGACGTGACGTCACGGCAAACGCGAAGCGTGCCGCGCTCACGAGCAATCCTCAGCGGTCGACGTCAATCATCCCACTCCGCGCGAATGGCACGCTGATAGGCGACGCCGTCGATATCCTGTCCACGCCATGCGCCGAAGGCCGACACCAAATTTTCCTCCATGCCGAACGCGAGCAACAACCTCACAGCGCGCCGCACTCCTTCCGCCCGCGTTATCCCTTCGCTCTCGCAATAGCCGGACAACGCCGCCAACTGTTGGAGAGGCAAGTCAACGGTCACGCGCATGACTCCACCATGATGACGCTACTCCAGCACCGTTTCCACCGCCCGGCGCACCACCTCGTCCGGCACGCCGTCCCGCGTCACCGCGTTGCCGATGCCCTCCAGGAGCACCCAGCGGACGCTGCCGGCCCGCACCTTCTTGTCGAGGAGGGTGGCTTCCAGCACTGCGTCCACCGGGACGCCCGTCGCCGACTCAGGAAGGCCGAAGGCGCGCAGCAACGCTTGCTGCCGTCCGAACTCGTCCTCGGAGAGCAGCCCGAGGTCGACCGAGATCTGCCCGGCCGCGCGCATCCCGATGGAGATCGCCTCGCCGTGGAGGTAAGCCGAATAGCCCGTCACCGCCTCGATCGCGTGGCCGATGGTGTGTCCGTAGTTCAGCAGGGTGCGGCGGCCGGCCTCGCGCTCGTCATCGGAAACCACCGCGGCTTTGATTGCCACGCTCCGAGCGATCAGGTCCGGCGACATGAGCGGCGGCCCGTCCTGTGATGCCTTCTCAAGGTCCCGCACCAGCCGCTCATCCAGGATGAGCCCGTGTTTCAGGAGTTCAGCCCAGCCGTTGCGCAGGTGGCGCTCGGGCAGCGTCCGCAGGAAGAGCGGGTCGATCACCACGGCACGGGGCTGGGCAAACGCGCCGATCAGGTTCTTCCCCCGCAGGTGGTCGACACCCGTCTTTCCGCCAATCGCCGCGTCGGCCATGGCCAGCAACGACGTGGGTACGTGCACGAAATCGATGCCCCGCAGGCAGGTCGCGGCAGCGAACCCTGCAAGGTCGGTCAC
>CAUJEQ010000294.1 GCA_963169135.1 Chloroflexota bacterium | reverse complement strand
GCGCTCGTCCACGGTTGACTTGCCTCACCGAGGTTGGGTCGAAGGATCGGGTGCCCAGCCGCGTCTTTCGGGTCCCATTCGGCACCTTCGAACCTCAGCCTGCGGGTCCAGGTCACTGCTTCCTCGGCAACGTCGCGGAGGGAGCGGTCTTTGAACATCAGGCCGTGCGGCACCGGTGCGAGCCGATCGAGACAGTTCGATCCACCTGAGTCCCTGGGTCCCTTCCAGCTGCGACCCAGGAGGTAGCTGGCGGGAGGGAGGTATCCCTGGATCCGGCCCAACGCCTCGTTGTAGATGAACGTCTGCGCCATGTAGGGAAGATGTCCTGTACCGGCGTTCCAGTGCTTGTCGAGCTGAAGTGAGGTGAATTTGATGTCCACAACGCGGTAGTGCCACGGCTCCTCGCTGAGGCGGCGCGCGGGAGTTCGTGCTTCGGCCTCGCTCAGGGCTTCCGGAAACAGCGAGAGAAGCACGTCGCTCCGCACGAGCAGGTCCGGTGCGCCGTAGGTCTCGTTCGAGGGGTTCCAAACCACTCCCTGGTGAATGATTGGTTCCCCGCGTGTCATGGCCTCGAACGTCTGGCGGCAAGCGTCGAACGACTGAGTTGACCAGTCGCCGCAATCAATGGCAACCACGCCGACACGCTCGTGGAGGAGCTTCACGACCTCGGCCTCGAACCGACGGCCCTTCGCAAAGATGAATTGGAGGAAGTCCGTGCGCTCATCGACCGCCGGGTCTTGGGTGAACCCGGCAACTTCGCCGTACCGTTCCAGCCAGTCCTGGAGGGCGTTGTTCAGGCACCAGTTCCGGGTCCGGCTCGCGGGGACCCATCGTGCCCAGTCCCTCGATAAGGGTTCGTGTGTTAGGCCGTTGTCGTCGGTCGTGTAGGCGTCAATACTCATCTCTCACCACTCGTTCCATTCTGACGCCTGATCGCGACAGATGCTGACGTCTAACGAAAGAAACGGACACCGGAATCCGCACCGACATTCTTACCGACATTTCACCGACGGACGCAGCATAACGGAGCACCTTCTGGCACCACTCAGGCAACACAATAAGGGTCGATTTGAATCTGGAGCACCCTGTCCGACACAGGTCAGCACTCACCGGCACAACCCAGTCCGGACTTTTGATCCATTGATCGGAGAGTGCGAATCTCTCCTGGCCTACCAGAATTCGAATCTGGACTTGACGATAAGTTGCCGAGTTTCGGCCGGTCTTGCCGGGCAACATTCGACGGTTCCTTCGTGTTTGGCTACTTGAACAGGGCCTTGAAGTACACCTGGACCTCGCCAGTTTCCCCTCCCGCATCTCGAAGCGGCACGACGATCCGGAAGAGGTGAGGGCCGTCCATGCCCGAGTGCATACCCATGGGCAGCGAGAGCACGACCGGCACTGCGTCTCCGGGTTCAATGGTTGTGGCACCCACAACCGGCTGGGTCGGTCAACAGCCCTCCAGGACTTCGATGGATGGCCTCCCCACGCTGATGGAACCCGTCCCGGTGTTGCGCAGTAGCCACTGACCCTCGGCCGGCGTGCTAAGTGCCACTCGTCCCAGGTCGACGACGGGTTGCGCGACTTCGACGCTGAGCCCCTGCACTCCAGCGGCAGGCAAGGCCTGATCCGGCGTCCAGTTGGCATCCGCGTCTCCGTCCGAGTTCCCTGCCGAGCTGAAGAACTGCACCCCGGCGCCGAATGCGGCCAGGACGAGGACGCCGAGGACCACCACGCGGGTGAGCGTGACCAGCCCCTTCCGGGCCTGCTGCGGCCGTTCCGTTCTTCTCGTTGGATCCTTCATCGATTCTCCTTACGGCGGGCCACGCCGGATGTTTGATGAACCTTGTCTCGGGCGGCAGGGCCGTACCGAACAGCCGGGCCGGCGCCTTACGACGTCACCACGATGGTGGCCTTCATCTGTGGGTGGTACTCACAGGTGACCGCATATTCACCCGGCTCGGTCGCGGTCCAGGTGGTTGCGTCGCCCTTCTTCATGTTCCCGGTGACGTTTTCCCCGTTGATGTTGCCTGTGTGGATGGCGGTCTCGCTGTTCTTGATCAGCACGGTCTCCCCGACCTTCACTGAGACGCGCTCAGGGATGAACTTCATGTTCTTCTGGTCGATCTCCGCCTCGTGGTCCGTGTGAGCCTGGTCCTGGCCCACGGTTGCTACTGGGGTCGCCGCTCCTGGCGTCGCTTCGTCACCAGCTCCGCAGGCTGCCGCCACCGGGGCGGTAACAAGGATGGCCGCAACCAGCGCGAGAACGGTACGGGAGGTCGTGATGGCCATTCTTGTTACTCCAGCCTGTACTACTACCTTTTGTAGTAACCAGTTTCCATCGTCGGTTCACTCCCGGGGACGGACGAGCGGTCCGTTTTCGTGCGCCGATCGGCCGTCAGGCCCGGGGAGCAAGGAAGTGACTGCGCGGGACTCCACCTGATCCCTACCCGGTCACCGTGAACGGCGTCCGCATCCCTTTCGTATAGTGGCCGATGGCCTGATCGCCTACGACCTCCACCACTGTGCAGGCAAGCTCATACTCGCCGGGCGTGAGGTTGAGGGTCAGCGCTTTCGCGTCACCCATCCTGAGGTCCTTGACTTCACCCACGAGCTCGAACGACCCGTCGGCGGTCTTGCGCATCACCTGGAGGTCGTGGAGGTCTCCGCCTGCGCCGCTATCGTGAGTGTGCGCCATGTCGTGCACTGCCCAGAATGTGACTTCGCCAGCGGGCGCAGAGGTTTTTTCAGGCTCGACGGCCCAATTCACCAGCCCCACCCGGATAGAACCGGCGGGCGCGTTCCCGGTCATCATCCCGCCAATGCCGCCGTCCATCCCGTGGTCATCGTCGTCGTCGCCGCCACACGCCGCGGCGATGAGGAGCGCCAGCGACAGTATCAGCAGGGCGGGGAGCAGGGTTGCGGTTCTTCGAAACATGGGTGTCCTCCTGGGATGGTGAAGGTCGCGATCTACGACATTAGGTAGTAGTATCAGGTTCCTTGCCGCTGCGAGCCACACGGCCAGGTCAAGAGCAGGCAAAGCAGCCGCATCTCACGCTTCATGCCGCCGCTCCGTGGGTTAGCGCGGAACGGTCCGGTCCGAGGGCGAAGTTGCCGATCGCCTCCAGGCGCCCACTTTCGCGCTTGAGGAGCACCGCATTGGTGGCGACGATGATCGACGAGAGCGACATGAGCAACGCGGCGACCTCGGGGCGAAGCTGCAATCCGGTTGCGTTGTAGAGGGCTCCGGCCGCCATTGGGATCGCCAGCAGGTTGTAGATCGAGGCCCAGAAGAGGTTTTGCTTCATCTTCCGCACGGTCGCACGGCTGAGGTCGATGGCCTTGAGGATGTCGGCCGGGTCGCTCCGCATCAACACCACCGAGGCTGTCTCGATCGCCACATCGGTGCCCGCCCCGATGGCGATGCCGATGTCCGCCGCAGCAAGGGCCGGGGCATCGTTGATGCCGTCGCCGACCATGGCGACCTTTCGGCCCTCCGACTGCAACTGGCGGACGTAGTTGGCCTTATCGGCTGGCTTCACGTTGGCGAAGACTCGGTCGATCCCGGCCTCGCGGGCGACGGCGGTGGCGGTGCCCTGGTTGTCGCCGGTGAGGAGCGCGACCTCGATGCCGAGTGCGCGCAGGGCGGCAACGGTGGGCGCCGCCGAGGGGCGAATCACATCGGCGATCGCGACGAGTCCCGCCGCCTGACCGTCGACCCCGATGGCAACGACGCTCCGGCCGGCGCTGGCCACGCGGCTTGCCTCGCGTTCGATTTCGGCGGTGTCGATGCCTTCCCGCCGGAGCAGCTCCAGGTTCCCGGCAGCCAGGCGCCGCCCCTCCACGCGCCCGACGGTGCCGTAGCCCGGCACGTTCTCGGCCTCCGCATACTCCGGGAGCGCATGCAGTCCGGCATCGTGCGCCCTCGCGACCACCGCGAGCGCCAGCGGGTGCGACGACGAAGCTTCCAACCCGGCCGCAAGCCGCAGCACTTCGCCCTCCTCCCAGCCCTGCATCGCTACCAATTCGACGACCCGGGGCTTCCCCTCCGTGAGCGTCCCCGTCTTGTCCAGGACGATGGCGTCGATCCT
>CAUJEQ010000293.1 GCA_963169135.1 Chloroflexota bacterium | reverse complement strand
GGGCGGCATCGACCGGGCGAACAAGACCCTGCGCAACGTGAAGGGCGCGTGGGTGAAGGAGCAGCAGGTCGACGTGAAGGACGGCAAGATCAGCAGCTACCGCGTGAATCTGCTGGTGACGTTCGTCCTGGACGATTAGCGACGATGCCAGGGTGCGCGAGCGGCGCCCCGCTGGCCCGTTGTGCCGCGATCACCCATTCTCGCCCCGATCGGTGACTGGAGGAATGGTGTGGTCCAACGGCGCGTGCTGATGGTCGCCCTCGATGGGCTTGATGTCGGACTCCTCAAGCGGGCCTTCGACAGCGGCAGGCTGCCCAATCTCCGGGCCTTCGCGGATGCTGGCCGCGAACTCGCCGTGCACTCCGACGGCGAACGGCTCGAGGGGACCGTCTGGCCCACGTTTACGACGGGGACGGGCCCGGGCACCCACGGCCACCACTGGTTCTACCAGTGGGTGGCCGAAGATGGGCGCTTCGTCCCCGCAAGCGACACCCACTTCGCGGTTGAGCCCTTCTGGAAGGAAGCCCTCCTGGCCGGCAAGCGAGTGGTCGAGTTCGACCTGCCCTACACCCTGACGGTTGGGCACCCGAACGAGCGCGCCTATAACGGCTGGGGGCTGCAGGACGAAATGGCCGAGTTCGCCCATCCGCCCGGCTTCCGCCAGGAGGTCCTGCGCCGCCACGGGCGGAGCAAGGTCCACAAGGACACGCTCCTCGTCCACACACCCGAGGACCGGCTGAAACTCGCCCGCCGCCTGCGGATGGGCGCCCGCCAACGCGCATCGGTCCTCCTCGACCTGGTCCGCGCACGGGACTGGGACCTGCTCATCTTCGGATTTGGCGAGTACCACCTTGGTGGCCACCACCTCTCGATGCCGATGGAACTGTCTCCGAGGGTGACCAACGAGACCGCCATGTACGCCATCCTCAAGCCAGTCGACGACGCCTGGCCGGAGATTGTCGAGGCCGCGGGGGATGACTGCGACATCGTCCTGTTCGCACTCCACGGCATGCAGCCGAAGGTTTCCTACAACGAAGCGGTCTACCGGATGCTGCAGACGATGGAAGGCCGCCCGCTGCCGGAGCCGCCGAAGGCCGACCTGCTCCGGCGGGTGCGGGACCTCTTCCCCGAACGGCTCCATCAATCCATCTGGTTGCGCCTGCCCGCCGACCTCCGGATGAAGCGGATGATGAATGCCTGGCTCGCCCGCATGGACCTGGCGCACGATCGCGCGTTCGTCTTCGAAGGCGACTGCTCGGTGGCGCTCCGGCTGAACATCGAGGGCCGGGAGCGCTACGGAGTTCTGCCTCGCGAGGACGGCCGAGCCTTCCTCGACGCGATCTTCGCGGAGGCGAAGCGGTACAAGACTGAAGACGGCAAACAGGCGTTCGTGGATCTGTTCATGATAGCAGATGCGTTCCAGGGGCCACGGCTGGAGAGGCTGCCAGACGCCACACTCATCTACAACCCCGAGGTCCTCCGGACGCGCACGCTGACGCGCGACGACGGGTTCGAAATACAGCTCTACAACCCGGAAAGCCGGAACGGCATCCACACCGGGCGCGGTTTCGGCTTCTACCGGCCTGGTGGCACAGCGCTGGTCCACCGCAACGAGATCGACAACATGGACTTCGCACCGACAGTGCTCCAGCGCCTCGGGGTAACGCCCGGATCGGCGCTCCAGGGGAGCCCGTTTCTCGAATAGCCACTGGCGCCGTTCGGCCTTCGGGGGGAATATGCGCGCCACACTGGAGGCGACGCATGGGCAGCATCAGCGCAATCGACGAGAAGACGGGGCGGAAGTTCTACCTGGACGACCCGGACGACATGAAACCCGGCGAGGAGGTGGTCTTCGTCCTCAGCCTGCACGGCGGCGGGTCCGTCGGCGCGTGGCAGCGCCTCTACTTCCCGGCGGTCGACTACAAGGAGAAGTACCGGCTGGTGATCGCCACGCCCTCGGCGGCGACAAAGGAGCCGGCGCGCCGGTGGGTGGGCGAGGCCGACGACGAGCACCTGCGCAACATCGTCGACCACGTGTTCGAGAAGTACGGCCGCGAGAGCATCCGCTCGTTCTGGCTCGTTGGGCACTCGCAGGGCGGCATGACCTCGAACCGGCTGCTGCGAGAGGACCCGTTCTTCAAGGAGCGGGTGGACGGCTGGCTGAGCCTCTCGGGCGGGCGGATTGGGCCGATTGAGCTGCCCGCCTCGTTCTTCGTGCCCGTACGCGGGCCCATGCCTGCGGCGCCGCAGGGAGACGGCGCGCCCCGCCCGGGGAGGGCCGTCGCGCCCGAATGTGACATCTCCTTCATCTTCGCGGCCGGCGAGCACGAGATAGTGGCGCTCCCAGAGACCTCGCCGTGGGCGGAGAAGTACGGGGCGGGGCCGCGAGTTCGCCTCGCCGACGTGGTGGACGACCAGCCGGGGCAGATCTACGACACGAGCCGCGAGGGCAAGTCGACGCCGGCATGGGGCCTGCTACCCCGGCCGGGAACGGCGCAGGTGTACGTCTATCCGAACGCCCGCGACGGCCGCGTCATCGCCGACGTGGTACGGCTGGACAAGGGCCACACCGAGGGGCTGGAGCCGCGCATCACGGAAGAGCTCATCAGCATGGTCGCTGGCGCGCCGGGCGGGAAGGCGAGGGCGGCGCGGGCCTGACCGGTCGGCATGGCGCCGCCGATTCGGCGAGGTCACGGCGCTGCCGGAACCTCGCCGGCGATGAACGCATGGGTGAGCACGACAGGCCCGCGGGTCGCGCCTTCGGGGATCAGTCCCGATTCGATGACCCGAGTCCAGACACCGCGAGGCGGGATCTCGTACTGCTGTCCGGTGCAAAGGCAGTGGATGACGAGCCCGCGTTCGGCCGAATACGGAGCCGGCAGGTGAGGCGTGACCCAGAAACGGAGGGGCTCATCCGTCGGATTGGTGACGACCACGAGGAACTTCGCTACCTCGCCCATCTTCGGCCGGAGGACGCCGTCCGCAATCTCGGGGCCAATGCGCGGCTTCTCCCCTTCCCGATAGGACAGGGTCTCCGCCTGGGGCTGATCGCGAAGTGCCTCGTGGATGGATACCTGGCCGTGAAAGCCTTCACCGGCCCGCCACTCGAATCGAAGCTCAGTCGTCACGGCACCGTCCCCGCGACCACAGGCGGCCGCCGTCAGCCCGGCGAGGACGAAGAGGACAGGGGCGGCCAGGGCGAGCCAGCCGCCCCTGTCGCTTCGGCGGACACGTGGATCGCTTCGCGTCATGGCGTCCGGGAGTTTGCGGCTCCCGAAGCGCGGGGCGGGATAGGCGAATGGGGTCGCATCAGGGCCACGGTAGCACCTACGAAAGGGTCCTG
>CAUJEQ010000292.1 GCA_963169135.1 Chloroflexota bacterium | reverse complement strand
CGGACCGCGTATTCGATGCCGTCGGCGACATCGGGCATGCGGCCTTCGCCCTGGCAATCGAGCACCTTCACCGTCATCAGGCGGACGTTCCAGGCGACTCCGGCGATGCCCTGGCCGTTGTCCCCGGCGGCGCCGATGATGCCGGCAACGAGCGTGCCGTGGCTCCCGATGTTCGCAGGGGATGAGCCCATGTCGTCCAGGATCTGGCCGGTGGGGAGCGAGCTGGTGTAACCGCAGAGGGCGGCGTTTGCAGTCGTCAGCGAGACGTAGCGGCAGCCGTAGCGGTCGTTCGTGCACTTGTTGCCGTCGCGGTCGACGCCATCGCTCTTGTTGTCGATCTGGTTTTCCCAGAGGCGGCCGGCGAACTCCGGATGCGTGACATCCAGGCCGCTATCGATAACCGCGACGATGATCTGGTTCGAGCCGGTGTGGATGTCCCAGGCGCCCGGGGCGCCGACCAGGGCGAGGTATTGGGCCTGGTTGGGGGAGTAGTACGGGTCGTTCGGCAGGCCGGCGGCATAGACCGGTGCGTCCTTCACGGCGGAGATCACATCCGGGCGAGCGCGAAGCTCCGCGAGGTAGTCATCGGCGGTCTTGCCGGGCGGGACCGCGAGGCGGCGGAAGCCCTGTTCTTCGAGTGTGGGCGGGAGGCCGTCGATGTGCAGCTGTTGGGCCGAGACGCCCGTATCGAATTGCACGTCGATGTAGGCCTCGGGGGCATCAGCACTGACGTCCGCGCCGTCCAGGTAATTGGTTGCCGCTCCTGTGGTCGCAGCCAGAACGAGGGCAAAGATGCCCAGCCATCGCGCGCGCACACAACCTCCCCGCGGTTCTATCCGCTCAATCTGCATCTACCCCGATGATGGCCGGGGTCGGGATGGGCGTGGGCTCCGTGGCCGGGCGCTGGCCGAGGAGTTTGTCGTCAATCATAACCGCCAGCTCGCGGGCCGCGTCGATGGCCATGAACGGTTCGCCGCCGTAGGTCTGGACGCTCACCACGGCGTTGCCCCTGCGGAAGATGAAGCGGTGGTACACGGCCACCACGTCCGAGACACCGATTGTGCCCTGCACCAGGCTGTACGCGGCTGATTCGTTGGCGAGGCCGCGCGGACTCTCGGTCTCGGTGCCCGGAAGCGAAGCGATCTTTTTCGCCAGGTGGGTGTAAGCGCCCCTGGCGCCCTCCACGTCGGCGAAGAGGTAGGTCTCGATGGTCGTGAAGAAGTCGCCCTGGAGGACCTGGGCGGAGAGCCCGACCGGCTGGTAGTAGACCTGGTAGCCATCGACGATCTTCCACTCGCGGGCGCGGTCCTGCCCTTCCTGGTCGTTGATGAACCAGTAGGAGCTGGTGAAAGTCGTGATGTTCATGGTGAACGTGTCGGAGACGTTGACCTCGTTTTCACCGGGGACCTCGGTGATGAGGGGGATGTACTTCGAGGCGGGCATCTGGGCGATGGGCTCGGGGCCGCCGAGGGTGCCGCCGGTGCTCTCCGGCCCCTTGTTGTTGTTCACGGTCTTACTAACGTCCGGGTCGCCATCATTGTTCCCGTTGAGGAGAAAAATCACGACGACGGCCATGGCGAGGAGTACCAGGCCGGCGCCAAGGATCAGGAGGGGCTGGTTCTTGCGCATCGCGCCTCCGGGTTAGTTGCCGGCGGCCGGCGTGTAGTTACTGGTTGGGGTTGGTTCGACGGCCGGTTTCTGGCCGAGCGCTTTTTGATCGACGATGAGGGCGAGTTCAAGGGCGGGAGCAACCTTCATGAAGCCCTCGGCGCCCTTCGTGAGGACCGTCGTCACCAGGTTCCCGCGGCGGAAGATGACCTGGTGGTAGACCGCGTTCACCTTCGACTTGCCGATCGTGCCGAAGGTGGCGGTGTAGGCGGCTGACTGGTTGCCGACGGCGGTGGCGCTGACCGGGCTCGCGCCGGTCGACTTGATGATGGATTCGAAGTAGGCCATGGCGGCCATGGCGCCCTTCTCGGTCTCGAAGAGGTGCGATTCGACCCGGATGTAGAAGCCGCCATTGAGGACAGCGGTATCGCGGCCTTCAGGCGAGTAGCCGGTTTCGTAGCCGCTCTGGTAGCCCCACTCGTTCAGCAGTTTGCGGCCCTCATCGGCCGAGGTGAACGTGCGCGTGGGGGCGTAGTTCTCGATGTTCAGTACATACGTAAACGGGATGTCGGTGATCCAGTTGACGCCGAGGTCGTCGATGGCAACCGAGTACTTGCTGGCGGGCCCATCGAGCGCCGGGGAGGTCCCGGGGTTGCTGGTGGTCCCGGGTGCGCTGGTGGCTGTTGTCCCGGACGGGGCGCCATCGTCGGACGCGCCGCCATCGCCGCCGCATGCTGCGAAGGCCGGGAGAGCGAGGGTACAGGCGCAAAGGGCCAGCACGAGCCGGCGTGGCATAGGAGCTCCGGGGGCGAATGTAGCCCGAGTGTACGTTTGACCCCCGTTTGGCGGAAGGAAAGAAGAAAGAAAGTGGGAAGAGAGGGAGGAGCGAAAAGGGAGAAGGGAGGAGTCCGCGCCCCCATTCGCCCCCAACCACAACCCCGGAGTCGCGAGGCTCCGTCCTCGCTTGCGCCATGCGCCACCCCAACGCCCGCACCTGCTCCGCCCCGAACCACCCTCGGACCACCCGGCCACACCCCACCACCGTTTCCGATTCGCGGTCGCCGATTCGCCCCCCGGCCCTGGCGACATCCGGGCCTTGGAGCTGCGGACCGCGCCGCGCACGGTGGCGGCACTTTTCTGACTGGAGCCCGCCCGTGCCGAACGCCACGCCCCTGCCCGTCCTCCTCCAGCGGCTCGATGAGGAGCGCCGTCACCGCTATCGCGACAATCTCGCCTTCTACCAGGGGAGCCAGTGGCCCGGCCGGGCGCGCCGCGGCGAACGGCGCCTCACCTTCAACTATGCGAAGGCGCTCGTCGACAAGGTCACCAGCTACCTGCTGACCGGCTCTTCGCTGCAGCTCGAAGGGGGCGAACACGGCGCGGAGCGCGCGCGCCCGGCGGAACGGGCCTTTCGCGCGGTGGAGCAAGCCAACGCCCTGGCCCAGCTGGACTACGAGACGGAACTCGACTGCGCGGTCCTCGGCGATGCCTGCTACCG
>CAUJEQ010000291.1 GCA_963169135.1 Chloroflexota bacterium | reverse complement strand
GGTGCCGACGAACGTGCGCGAGATGGCGGGGCTCCAGAACCTGGTGGACGAGACAAAGCGGCAACTGGGGCGGATCGACATCCTCGTGAACAACGCCGCGACCAACCCGGTGTTCGGGCCCATCGCGAACCTGGACGAGCGCGCGTGGGACACGGTGATGAACACCAACGTGAAGTCGGCGTTCTTCCTTTCGAAGATGGTGCGGGACGCGATCAAGGAGCACGGCGAGGGCGGAAGCATCATCAACGTGAGCTCGACGGGCGGGTTCCGGGCCTCGGGCGGGCTGGGCGCGTACTCGGTCTCGAAGGCGGCCGTCATCATGCTGACGAAAGTGTGCGCGAAGGAGTGGGGGCCGGACGGGATCCGGGTGAACTGCATCGCGCCGGGGCTCATCCGGACGGAATTCTCGCGGGCACTGTGGGACAACGAGGCAGCCAACCGGAACGCGAGTTCGCAGAGTCCCCTGCGGCGCATCGGCGAACCGGACGAGATGGCCGGGGCTGCCGTGTATTTCGCCAGCCCCGCCTCGTCGTTCACGACCGGCGAGACGCTCATCCTGGATGGCGGCGGGCTGGCATAGGGGGCGGACAGTGCCCGACATGCTGGTGAAGCTCTACGACCTGGCGCCGAGCGATCCGGAGGTTGCGCGGCTGCGGGAGCGCGGGGTCACCTGCCGGCGGGCGGAGGCGTATGAGCGCTCCGCGGTGCTGGCGTTCGCAAGGGCGCGCTTCCCGGCCTGGGGCGACGAGGTGCTGGCGGGGTTCGCGCAAGTGCCGCCCACGGTGTACGTCGCGACGCGGGACGGGGCCGTGCTGGGGTTTGCCTGCTACAACGCCACGCGGCCGGACTACTTCGGGCCGACCGGCGTGCTGGAGGCCGAGCGCGGCCGGGGCATCGGGAGGGCGCTGTTGCTCCAATGCCTGGAGGCGCTGGCCAGCGAGGGCTACGCCTACGCCATCATCGGGGGCGTGGGACCGGCGGCGTTCTACGAGAAGGCCGTGGGGGCGACGGTCATCCCGGGGAGCGACCCGGGGATCTATCGCGACCGGCTGCGCGAGGGATAGGATGCGGGCATGTTCGGCAAGATAGGGCGCAAGATTCTCAGGTTGTTCTCGAAGCTGTTCCGGATGCTCGCGCTGGCGGGCGGGCTGGTCGCGCTGATCGTGGTGCTGGACGCGCTGCTCTCGCCGGACAGGCCGGGCCAGGAGCGGGACTGAATCAGGCTCCGGGTTCGGGCGCCAGACTCATTGGGGTCGCCCGCACTCCGCAGCGACACTCACCGCGCCAACCGGCTCATCGCCCGCCGGACGGATAACGAAGACCTCGACGGTGTAGCTCTGGCGGGCGGTGCATTCGGGGCCAGAGAGGGTGGGCGCCTCGGCGGCCGGGAAGACGAAGTCATGTTCGTCGGCCGGGATGGTGTGTTCGAACTGCTCGCCCCCCACGTGATAGCGCACCGACACCCGAAAGCCGGATTCGTCAGGGTATTCGTTTGCCCACACGACGCAGAACGCCTGCGTCGCGTCGCCACGTTCCACGCCAGTTGGCGGGACAAAGACGTGGGGCGGCATCGGGCATCTTGCCGTGCCGTTGCGCCACTTCGCGGGATCGGGGGTTGGAGACGGCTCGGGGGCGACTCCCGTTGTTTCGGACGGCGAGGCGACAGCTGAGGGTGTGGCCTCGTCGTCTGGTTGCGCTGGACCGCACGCGACGGCGTAGCCGAAGAAGGCCAGAGGCAGCAGGCCAAGCATCAACCTACGGCGTCGAGCCAAGCTTTGTCTCGCGCAACCCCTCCGACTGCGGAGGCACGAGAGCGCTGAGCCCGGTGGCGAACTCGATCGCGGCGAAGAGTTGGTCGGCATCATTCATCACCTGGGTGGAAACATAGAGCGCGGTCGATGTCTCGCTGCACACGTGGTAGCCATTGCACACCAACTCGTAAGGCTGAACTCGGAATGCGTGCCCGTCAAGGAGCCACTCGTCGCTGCCCGCGAGGACGAACACCTTTATCGAGTAGTCGGTCGCCGCCTCCGCAAATCCCCGAACGGGGAGGTCCGCGTCCGGCGTGGGCCGTTGGTATCCACCGGGGCAGTTGGGCACGACTACCGGTCGCTTGAACGGGACCACGCGATCCGGCCTGAGCCTTGCCGAGTATGCAACATGACTAGCCTCAAGCCGTCCAGAAATGCTACTTATGAGCGCAACTGCACGGCCCGAGGGCAGCGATGGGTCGGCACTGGTCACGCAGAGCCGCAGAGGACTTGAACTCCCGGCCGATGCGCCGGTCGTTATTGCGTAAAGCCCCCACGAGCCAAGGACGATTGCTCCGAGGACTCCGACACGAACGAACGAAAGTGCTCTCATCATTCCCCTGTTGTCCTCACTGGTAAGGTAACTCTGCAATGCCTCGCAAACATCACTGGCCAGCCATCGTATTATTGACAACGCTTGCCTTCTCTGGGTCTGTCGGCCATAGAATATATCCCGAGCTACATCCGTATACCGTGTACTGATGCATCAGGTTCTTAGTACCGCAAGGCCCGCCGATCGGAGGATCCAAAAGACCCAACACGTGACCAAATTCATGATTTATAGTCGATATACGAGAGTCCGAAGACCCGGTGATATGGTCCGTACGGATCCAAAGCCTCCCTTGATGATGATGGAGGAGAGTGCCGCCATAGTAGATCGGGAACGTGAAATTCACGCATGAGTATGATTGGCACCCATACGCTGAGGCGTCAGCCACCAGAGACGCTCGAACGTCGATCCATGAAGCCGTACTCAGGTCATAGGACTCGCAGGAATAGGCTGTGAAGTAGTTATCGAGCCGACCACCGCCGGTACCATCCCAGCCCTGATTGTAGAGCACTTGCAGATATCCAAGCCAAGTGGCCGTCGATACTGCCCCTGTATCGTAAGATTGCGCACAAATGTCCTCCCCCATCGTTCCGGACATTTCCCACGTGTAGTAATGCAAAGATTCGATGTGCTGCCCATCACTGGACGGGTGAGCATGAGTGGCATCTGCGCTCGATGCGGCACCTAGAAGCCACGGGAGAACAGCAGCGAACGTCGCAAATGCAAGCAAAAGACCGAAGTGATGCCCTCTAATCAATCTCATGAAGGCCGCCAGTGGCGACCGAGTCCTTCTGGATTGGGTGATTGGCGGAATTGTCACGCAACTCTCCTCTTCGGCCAGTAAGTCTACGAGCCGATACGGGGTTCTCGACACACCGCAAGCGTGCCACTAGGGAGGAGGTGTCGTCTGTGCCCATTCTCGCACCTTTTTCCTCATCCTGCGGCGGACCAATACTGTTGCCATCCGGCCAGCAGGCAGCATTGAGCGTGGACGCAAGCCCATTCACCCTGAAACCACCCATGCCGGTCAAGGCCCAACGGCCCGACTATCAGGTCGCTTAGCCAGGCGATCTTCCTTTCAGCATGCTTTACGCTGTAGCCGGTCATATTCGCGATTTGCGCCGGACCCCAGTTCCGGCACCGCGCAACGATGATGAGTTGGTCGGCCTGGGATAGCCCTGGCAGGTGATGCGCCGCGATCCGGCGTGCTTCGTCTTCGCTTTGGTGTGGCATGCCGCCCGACCTCCCGCAGTCTCCCGGCCCGGGACGGGCCGGGGAAGTCCGATGGCATCTTCGACACCCCCGAGCCGGCATGTCAACCATTCATGCGCGAGTTAACCCGCCCCCGGCTCAGGCGCCACCGTGACGCATGCGCGCGTCGGGAGTGACCAGGCGGGCGGGGCTGCCGGGGACGCCGCGCAGGCCGGTATCGCGGAGGGCCTGGACTATCTCGTTGAAGTGCTGGAGGCCGTTGACTTCGATTAGAAGTTCGAGGACGGCGACGCCGACGGGCATGCCGGGTGATTCGCGGTTGTGGTCGACCTCCAGGATGTTTCCTCCCGCGCCGGCGATGACGCCGGAGACCAGGGAGAGCTGGCCGGGGGTGTCGCTCACCTCGATCGCCAGGTGCTGGTAGCGGCCGGCGTCGACCAAGCCGCGCCGGACGATCGAGCCGAGCAGGTTGATGTCGATATTGCCGCCGGAGAGGACGGCGACCGCCATGCCGCGGGGGCGGTAAAGGCCGGACTGGACCCCCGCGACGGCCAGCGCGCCCGCGCCTTCGACCACCATCTTCGCTCGCTCGATGAGGAGGACGATAGCGTGGGCGATGGCATCGTCGGGGACAGCGATGACTTCGTCGACGTGGTGCTGGATGAGGTCGAAGGTGCGCTGGGATGGGCCGGCGACCGCGACTCCGTCGGCGATGGTGCGGGCGGGGGGTGTGGTCACCACGCGCCCGGCGGCGAAGGAGCGGCGAATGCCATCCATCGCGGCAGAC
>CAUJEQ010000290.1 GCA_963169135.1 Chloroflexota bacterium | reverse complement strand
CGAGCTCGAGCTCCAGTGCCTGGTGCCCAACCGGAAGGCGCGGCACGCGGACCAGTTGCACGACGTTCTCCGCCGGCTGGGCGACCTGGACGAAGCCGAGCTGGCGGCGCGGGTAACGGAACCGGAGTCGCTCCCTGCGTGGCTCGCCGTGCTGCAGAATACGCGGCGCGCGTGCCCGGTGCGGATTGGCGGGGAGGAGCGCTGGATACCCATGGAGGACGCGGGGCGGTACCGCGACGGACTCGGTGTGGCCGCTCCCCTGGGAGTCCCCGAGGTGTTCCTGCGGCCCACGCCTGATGCGCTCGATGGGCTGCTGAGCCGCTACGCGCGGACCCATGGGCCGTTCGTCGCGCGCACCCCGGCAGTTCGCTGGGCCATCCCGGAGTCGCTGGTGCGCGAGACCCTCCAGGAGCTCGACGCGGCAGGAACCCTCCTCCATGGCGACTTCCGGCCGGGCGGCACGGAGCGCGAATGGTGTGACCCCGAAGTCCTGCGCATGCTCAAGCAGCGGTCGCTGGCGCGCATCCGCAGGGACGTCGAACCGGTTAGGGGCGCCGCCTATGCGCGCTTCCTCCAGCGCTGGCACGGCGTAGGGTCCGCGCGCCATGGGCCGGATCGCCTGCGCGACGTGCTTCTGCAGATCGAAGGATTGCCCGTGCCGGCGTCGGTGCTCGAACGTGATGTGCTCCCCGCACGCGTGTCCGGGTACGAGCCGTCGCTGCTCGACCAGCTCGGTGCGGGCGGCGCGGTGGCCTGGTTCGGGGCAGGGCGTCTCGGCAAGGACGACGGCAGGGTGGTGCTCGTGCGCCGCGAGAAGTTGGAGGAGTTCGCGCCCAGGGCCGAACCGGAGACCCCGACGCAGGCGCATGAAGCCATCCTCGCCGCGCTCAAGACGCGTGGGGCGCTGTTCTTCGCCGATCTGGTCGCAGCGGCGGGGGCGCCGATACCGGCGGTGCTGGACGCGCTCTGGGACCTGGTCTGGCAGGGCACAGTCACCAACGACACATTCGCGCCGCTGCGGGCGCTCTCGTGGCCACGCCGTGGAAGCGGGCCCGCCCCTCGCGGGCGCGTGGGGCGGCTGCCCCCGGAATCGGTGGGGCGGTGGTCGCTGGTTCGGGCCGTGGAGACGGACTCCAGCGCCTCCACCCGGACGGCCCGGCTCCACGCGGTGGCGCAGGCGCTGCTCGAACGCCACGGCATCGTGACCCGCGAAGGCGTGAACGCGGAAGACCTCCCGGGCGGGTTCTCGTCGGTCTACCCGGTGTTGAAGGCGATGGAGGATGCGGGCCGTGTGCGGCGGGGCTACTTCGTGGAAGGGCTCGGCGCCGCTCAGTTCGGCTACCCGGGCGCCGTCGAACGCCTGCGGGCAGAGCGAGACACCCCCGATGATCCGGCAACGATGGTCCTGGCTGCCTGCGACCCCGCGCAGCCCTACGGGGCGGCGATCCCGTGGCCCCGCCGCGACGACGACGACCGCCGGAACCTCGCCCGGGCAGCCGGCGCGCAGATCGTGCTGGTGGATGGTGTTCCTGTGCTGTACGTCGAACGGTCCGGTCGCGGCATCGTCACCCTCCCGGCAGCGGAACAAGACGGCCTTCTGGAGCTCGCCATGCCCGTGTTGCTCGGGTACGCAGCTCGTCACGGGGCGAAGGGACTGACCATCGAGCGGATCGATGGCACGCCCGCGATCGAGTCGCCGCTCGCAGCCCACCTGCGCGCGGCCGGGTTCGCGAGCGGCTACCGGGGCCTGACGTACCGGCCGGCGCGCTCGCCGGAGCCCGGCCGTGCCTGAGGGAGACAGCCTCTACAGGTTCGCGCGAAGGGTCGGCGCTGCGCTCGAAGGCAAGGAGATCCTCGCTGCCCGCAGCCACGGGCCAGGCCCGGTGCCACAGGTGCATCGCATCGTGGGCGCGACGTGTACCGGCGCCCGCTCCACCGGCAAGAACCTGCTCATCAGTTTCGATAACGGCCTGGTGCTACGTGGCCACCTGCGGATGTACGGGACCTGGCACGTCTACACGCCGGGAGAGGCATGGCGAAAGCCGGAGCGCGAGGCGCGGCTCGTGCTCGAAGTCGCCGATGCCGTGGTGGTGAACTTCAGCGCGCCGGTCATCGAGTTGCTGGAGGAGCGCACCCTGGGGCACCACCAGCCCGTCGCCGGCCTCGGGCCCGACCTGCTGGCGGACGACTTCGACGCGAACGAGGCGCTCCGCCGCCTCCGCGATCCATCCCGCGCGGCGCTGACCATCGGTGACGCGATCATGGACCAGAAAGCGGTTGCGGGCGTGGGAAACATCTGGAAGCACGAGTCGCTCTTCCATGTCGGGATGAACCCGTGGCGGCGCGTTCGGGAGCTTTCCGACGATGATCTGCAGGGACTGTTGCTGAGGGCGCAGGCGCTCTTGCGGGCGAGCGTGGGGAAGCCCAACAGCCTGGGGCTCAGCCGCCGGCCGGAGATGTGGGTCTACATGCGCGCGGGCCAGCCCTGCCGGCGCTGCTTCACGCGCATTCGGTCCGGGCCGCAGGGCGTTGATATCCGGCAAACCGCCTGGTGCCCGAAGTGCCAGCCGGTGGTCGAGGGGCAGATCGAGCCGCCCGTGCGCAAGCGTCAGCCGCGAATGGCGTGACCTGAGCCGCGGGCTCAACGCTCGTTAAGGGGCTGTTCCGCCGGTTGCCCGAAGAGTTCCGCCACCTGAAGTGCCAGCACGGGATTGCCGCCCGCACGAAGTTTCGCCGTAGGGCCGTGGAAGACCTGGTCGATCAACGAGCGCGTGATGGTATCGAGCAATTCAGGGGGAAGTTCCGGGTGGAGGCGCCGGATGCGAGCCATCTCGCGCCGGCGGATAGATTCGACCTCGAACCGGAGCCTGCCAATGGCCGAACGACTATCGGTGCTCGCGTGATCCAGTCGCTCGTCGAGGAACGTGGCAAGGCGGGCGCCAAGCTCCGTACGGCGGGCCCGGCTGTGTGCGAGCCGCTCCTCGCTCGCCAGGAGGTCGGCGATGGTCACGAGACCCGGTCCCTCCGGCTCGACGAAGTTGCGGGGTGTACCGAGGTCGATGACCAGCCTTGCCTGAGGGAGAACGCGGAGCGCGATCTCGCCAGCCCCGGACCCGAGGCAGCCAGCCAGGACATCGACCCGGCGAAGTTCGATGGCGGCGCCGAGTTCGACAAAGCGCCAGGGGAAGCTTTGGGAAGGCTGGCGGCGCCCGGCAACGACGACCTCGAAGCCCAGTTCCTGCCCGCGCGCCGCGATAAGGCGGCCCATCGCTCCGGTGCCGAGCACGAGCAACGTGCCGGGGCCCGGGTCGACTGCGGAGAGGCGCAACGCGCGGTCGAGCAGGTGCCCCGCATGGCTGTCGAAGCGAGTCTCGGACCGGAGAGCGCGGGCCGCGCCAATGGCGAGGTCGCCGGCACTTCGGAGCGGGGGCGAGACGGCCGCGAACGCGCTCCGCACCTGACCCATGATCTGGTCCTCGCCAAGCACGACGGAGTCGAGGCCGGCCGCTACGGAGGCCAGGCGATGGAGCGCCGCAGGTCCGAGCAAGTGCTCCGGTGCACCGCAGTCACACTCCGCGAAGCCGTAGGCTTCCAGGCGCTGGCAGCTCATGACGATCGCGTCTTCGGGGTGCGCGCCTTCGACTTCGGCCCGGGCAGCAGCCATCTCGGCCGCCCGGAACGAAACAGTGCGCCAGGCGCAGCAACGGAAATCAGCGAGCGACTCGGGCACAGCCATAAAGTTGACTGAGTCTATCAACTTTCCAGGGATAAGGAAAGGCTCATTCGCGCAGGCGCTGCCACTCCAGGAGGTTGCCAAGCGCAACGCCCGCACGCGCGATGCTCGGATACGTCGCGAGGCCGGCTCGCCAGCAGAGGTCCTGGAACTCCTCGGACTGCTCGAAGGCGTCGGAGGTTACCGAGGGGCGAATGCAAATGACGACTGGCTTGCCGGATTGCTCCTGGATGCGGGCGAGCGTTTCTGCCTGCCGCCTCATCCGATCGCGGAGGCCGACCTGGCGCGCCCCCGGGCCGGAGCCAAAGCTTGTGTGGTAGAGAAGCACATCGATGTTCGAGGCCTGGGCGCAGGGCATGAGGGTGGCCTCGAAGCCCTTGTCCTCCCAGAGGCTGGTTGTGTCGATCGGGTTCCGAATGCTCGTCCCGGCCTCGTGCGTGATCTTGGCGAGGTCGGCCTGGGTTTCAGGCAGCAGCGGGGGAAGATTCAGGCCGGCGGCGGCCAGGTCATCGGCTGCGAGAACGCTGGCGCCGCCGCCACCTCCGACCACGACGACGTTGGGGCCGCTCAGGCGCTTCACGAAGCGGAAGGTGACGGCCATGTCGACCAGCTCCTCCATGCTTTCGACGCGAAGGGCGCCCGCCTGCTTGCAGAGGGCGTCGAAGATCTGGAGGGAGCCAGCGAGCGAAGCCGTGTGGGAGTTCGCAGCCCGGGAACCGGCTTCGGTCCGGCCGCTCTTCAGGATCGCGACCGGCTTGCGCTGGCCGGCCTTGCGGATCGCCTGTGCCAGCCGGGGGCCGTCCTGGATGCCTTCGAGGTAGGCCACGATGATTTCGGTCTTCGGGTCATCCGCAAGGTAGTCGAAAAAGTCGGCCGCTTTAAGGTCGGCGCCGTTGCCGAAGCTGATGACCTTTGAGCAGCGGATACCCCGGGGGATGGCATACCGAATGAATTCGCCGGCGTTCATCCCGGACTGGGAGACCATCCCGACGGGACCTTCCTCGGGTGTCTGGCCGTTCATCATGGCGAGCCGTGCTTCGGGGACGTAGAGGCCCATGCAGTTGGGGCCGATGAGGCGGATGCCGGCTTCGCGCGCACGGGCGATCACCGCCTGCTCCATCCTGGCGCGCTCGGCATCGCCGGTCTCGGTGAACCCGGCCGTGAACAGGTGGAGCACACGCACGCCATTCGCGATGCAGTCTTCAAGCAACTGGGGGACGAAACGAGCGTTGACCGAGGAAATGACGTAGTCGACGTCATCCGGGATGTCGCGCATCGTCGGGTAGCACTTGATACCGCGAATGGCGGGGGCGGTGGGATGGATGAGATAGATAGGGCCGCGGAAGCCGATCTCCTGGAGCGACGAAACGAACCCCCCTCCCCCGAAGGTGGCCGATTCCTTGGCCGAGACGCCCGCGATCGCGATTGAGCGCGGGTGGAAGACGAAGTCGAGTTCGGGGGCTTGAGCGGGGGCGGTCATAGTCGCGTCTCCAGGAGGTTCATGGCGCACGAAGACCCGGCCGTGGCCGGGAGTTCCGAGTTTACCAGAGCCCGGCCTCTGAGTCTGGCCGTCCGGTTGACCCACGGCAGATGCCGGGCCACGATCGCCCTCGCGAACCCCCGTGTCCGCAGCGCGCCCATGCTCATCGTCTCTCGCCTCGCAGCCGCCTTGTTCGTCGTCGCCCTGCCGGTTTTCCTGGTCACGGCCAACGTGCGTTTTCTCGCGAGCGACATCGGGTACTACGAGCACGGCTTCCGCGAGTTCGATTCCAGCGGGCGCACCGGCCTGCCCCTTTCGGACCTGGACCGTGCGGGTGAGGAGATCATCGAGTACTTCGAGGACGACGCGGAAACTCTGCGTATCCTCGTGACGGCGGACGGCCAGGAAACGTCGCTCTTCAACGCGAAAGAGACGGATCATATTCGCGATGTGAAAACGCTGATCCGAGCGGTTTACCGGCTCAACGAGGTCTCCCTGGCGATCGTGCTCGCCTATGTGGCCTGTGCTGTCCTCTGGACCGGCGAGCGGTCGGTGGCCAGCCTGGCGAGGCTATCGCTGGCGGGCGTCGGGTTCGGGGTCGCGGTGGTGGGCGTGGTCGGAGCGTTCGCGCTGACCGGGTTCGACCAAGCGTGGACCACATTCCACGAAATCGCGTTCCGGAACGACTTGTGGCGGCTTGATCCCGACACGGACCGTCTCATCCAGATGTTTCCGGAGGAGTTCTGGCAGGAGGCGACCTTCATCGTCGCCGGGCTAACGCTGGCGGAAGTCACGCTGGTGGTGGTGGTGAGCCTGGCGTACCTGGTTTTCGCCCGGGACAAGACGGGCGCGGGCCGGCCGGTTCCGAGCACGGCGGTGGAGCCGCGGGCCGTCGAGTCTTAGTTCGCGCAGGCGCAGCCGCCGCCACCACAGCAACCGCCGCCGGCAGGCATCTCGGCGAGCGCGACATCACCACCGCTGCGGGTCATGGCGAAGGCCGAAATCGTGCGTTCAGCGCGATGGCCCTTTTTGCAGCTGGCCGCGACGGAGGCTTCGGCCATGGGGCGGCGTTCTTCGAACTTCTCACGGCAGGTGGGGCAGTAATACTCGTAGATGGCCATGGGCCGAGTATAGCGGGACGGGGCGCATCAGGCAGCGCGGCTTGCGCGGCGGCGGCGAGTGCGCTGGGCCGTGCGGGTTGCCGGTTGTGAGCGCTGCGGGAGCTCGACAACGGGAGCCGGCTGGTGGGTGGGGCCGGCCTCAGTGATGGAAAGGCCGAGCGGCACACCGCCGAGGACGGCTCGCGTTACCGCGTTCGAGGGCTCTACCCATCCGGCTTCACCGTCACCCCGGAAAGGCAAGTGTGACAGGATCGCCGACAGCCAGCGGAACATCCATGACATAGGAAGTAGACGATAACCCCGGCGTTTCCCTACTGGCAACCACACATTAACCATCGACCCGGGCGAGAAATTCGCCTACGACCCGGTTCCATTCAGCCGCGCGCTCGAAGTAGCACGAGTGCCCGGCGGCATCCACCTGGTGGAAGGCTGCGCCGGGGATGAGCCCCTGCGCTTCGCGGATCATCTCCGGGGATGTGATCAGGTCGTGCTCGCCGACGAGGTAAAGGACCGGAACGCCGAGGCTGGCGATAAGCCCGTGCGTGCTGCCGCGGTAGGTCGGCGGCGGCCTGCCGAGCATGCCGCGCGGGCGAGCCGGGTTGAGCGCGTTGATCTGGCGGTAGAGGAACGCGAGGCTGGGGTTCTCGGATTCGAAGTCCGGCGCCAGGGCGTGTTCGCGGAGGCCGCCGTCGCCTCGCTCGTCTCGCAGTTCGTCCTGGAGATCGCGGACGCGGTCATTGGTCGCCCCCGCCGTGGTACCGCAGAGCACAAGCGAACGCACGCGCTTCGGCGCCAGGCGCGCCAGCCCGGCGACCGCGCGCCCACCCATCGACTGGGCGACGACGTGCGCGCTCTCGATGCCGAGGTGTTCGAGGAGGGCGACGAGGTCCGTGCCGAGGGACCAGCGTCCGACGGCCATGTCGCCCCGGGAGAGGCCCCAGCCCCTGGCGTCGAACGTAGTGCAGCGGTAGGAGCGGGAGAACTCCGCCAGCTGCTGCCACCAGCTGAGATGGTTGCCGCCCGCACCATGGAGAAAGACAAGGTCGGACCCGCGGCCGTGCTGTTCGTAGTAGAGCTCGGCAGCATTCACCCTGGCGTACGGCATGGGCCCAGTGTACCGCGCCGGGGCGGCTTTTCGCGTTCGGATAGGCCAGCGTAGCCTGTGCTTCGCACATCGCGCGGGAGGCAAGGGACGATGAGAATCGGGCTGGAGATCGGACTGGCGGCCGGAGACATCGGGGATCTCGACCAGACGCTCACGACGTTCCAACGGGCGGAGGCAGCGGGGTTCGATGCCGCGTGGGCGGTGAACACCTTCAGCTATGACGCCATCACGCTCATCGCCCTGGCGGGCCGCGTGACGAGCTCGATCGAGCTGGGGACGTTCGTTGTACCGACGTACCCTCGTCACCCGGTGGCGCTGGCGCAGCAGGCCCTGACGGCTTCGGCGGCAACTAGCGGGCGTTTCACGCTTGGGATAGGGTTGAGCCACAAGGTCGTCATCGAGAACATGCTGGGGCTGGACTACTCGAAGCCAGTGCGTCACATGCGGGAGTACCTCTCGGTGCTCGCGCCGCTGCTTGAAGGGGGGCCGGTGGCGTTCCGGGGCGAAGAGTACCGCGTCATGGCGCGTGTCTCAGTGCCGGGTGCGACGAAGCCTCCGCTGATCGTGGCGGCTCTCGGCCCGCAGATGCTGAAACTTGCCGGCGCCATGGCCGACGGGACCGCGACCTGGATGGGCGGACCGAAATACCTCCGGGAGACCGCGATACCCCTGATCCGTGCGGCGGCTACGGCGGCTGGACGCCCTTCCCCGCGGATCGTCGCCGGCTTCCCCGTCGCGGTTACCGGCAAGACCGCCGAAGCCAGGGAGGCGGCAGCGAAGGTCTTCGCAGCTTACGGGACGCTGCCGTCGTACCGGTCGGTGCTTGATGTCGAGGGCGCCCCTGGCCCGGCCGACATCGCTATTATCGGAGACGAGGCGGAGGTGGAGGCACAGTTGCGGCAACTGGCGG